>DASQMW010000281.1:0-3132 GCA_035645295.1 Archangium sp. | reverse complement strand
CAGGCGCTGGCGACGGCGGCCGTCCGGCTGGGAGACACGTCGACCCTGGCGGCCTCGAGCGTGGATGTGTCGTGTTGCTGCTGCACCCCGTGCTGCTGCTGCGCGGCGACGGAAGTCTCTCCGTTCTCCGCTCAGTGAGCGTGGACCCACTGAGGAGCGGCCCTGGCTCGGGCCGCTCCCGCGTGGGCGGACCGCCGGTGCTCAACGCGGTTGCGCCGTCTCGGACAGCAGGAGCCGGTTGCCGTCCGGATCCTGGAAGGCCGCCAGCTTGACGAAGCCCTGGATGACCTGCGTGGGCCCGTCGAAGCGGACGCCCAGGGACTCCAGGTGACGCCTCGCCCCGTCGAGGTCCTGGATGCCCAGGGTGAGCGCCGCTCCGCCCGGGTGCTCCATGCTGCCCTGGGACAGGCCGAGGGAGAGGCCCTCGGTCGCGGTGGCCAGTTCGCACCAGCCGAAGGCGTCCACCCGGTAGCGCAGCCGGAAGCCGAGGAGCTTCTGGTACCAGTCGATCGCGGCCTCCAGGCTCCGGACGCGGAAGGTGCACGTCGCGGTGCCGTCATAGGCGAGCGGCGAGGGCTCCGAGGCGGAGGAGGGCGGTGGGGCCTCGTCCCGCGGCGGCCTCCCGGCAGGGGGCTCGGCCCGTGTGCTCCTCCCGGGGCGTGGCGCGGCTTTGCGCTCCTCCTGGAGTCTGCGCAGCTGGAGGAAGGCGGGGGCCGCCGTCTCGCCGCCAGCCGTTCCCTGGATGGCCTCCCACCAGGCCCGGACGAGGGGGCCCGCTTCGTATTGACCTTGCTCGAGCACCTGGCGGAGTTCCTCCAGACGCTCGCTGCAGAAGCGCAGCATCTCGGGAGGCGCGGCCCCGGGCTCGCAGTCCAGGGGGGGCGCCGGCAGGCTCCGCCGCCATTCCTGTTCGTGGGCCAGCAGGGGTCCCACGGCGCCCTGGAGCAGTTCCAGGAAGGGCAGGGGCGAGAAGGACACGTTCAGTGCCAGGGAATGGCCAATGGCCTTGGCGCTGTGCCAGGTGCCAGCGGGCAGACAGAGGACGTCCCCCGGCTCCAGGATGACCTCGGTGAAGGAGTCCTCGTCGGCCTCGACCTGCTCCCACGGCTCGAGCGCTCCCGGCCTTCTTCCCGGGTAGCGCACCTCTCCGCTGGGATCCAACAGCGCGTTGTACAGCGGGAATGCCACCCCGGGCTGCTCGGAGAACCGCCAGCGCTTGCGCCCCTCCAGCTGGAGCGTGGTGGCGATGTTCCGGTCGAAATGGGTGTTGAAGCCGAAGCCATGGGTGGAGAGGTACGCCCGGACGTTCACCGCTCCCGCGTGGTGCAGCTGCCGCTTGAGGGTGGCGGCATACGCGGCCAGCTCGGGCGCTCCCCGGTCGAGGGGATCCACACAGACGGTGGCTCCCCGCGCCAGGTACTCCCCCATCTGGGACGCGTCGATGGGGAGGTGGAGGCCGACCGACTTCTCGTCGCGCTCATTGTCGAAGCTGACGCGCACGGAGATGCCCCGCTCGTGCTGCCGGGTGAGCGCGCGCTCCAGGGCGGAACGATCGAACAGCCCCCGGAACTTGTCGGGAGTGCCGCGGATGTGGAGGGGCTTGCGCTCCCAGTAGTGCTCGAGGAAGAGCTCGGGCGGAACGGGAGCGAGCAGTGCGTGGAGGGCGTTCTCGGACATGGGGCGCCGGGCGTCAGGAGCTCAGTGGTTGGTGAGACCGCCGTCCACCGTGAGGACCTGCCCGCTGATGAAGTCGGAGGCGGGCGAGGCCAGGAAGAGCAGCGCCCCGGCCAGGTCCTCCTTCTTCTGGGGCCGCTTGATGCACTGCTGCTCGACGATCATCTCCACGCGGCGCTTGGACGTCTCGCTGTACTCGGCGTTGGGGATGACGGCCCCGGGGGCGATGGCATTGACCGTAATGCCATACTTTCCCAGCTCCCTGGACAGCGAGCGGGTGAAGCCCACGATGCCAGACTTCGAGGTGATGTAATGCACCATGGCGGGCAGGCCGACCCAGACGAGGTTGGTCGCCACGTTGATGATCTTCCCGCCGCCCTGCTGCTTCATGATGGGCAGGACGGCCTTGGTGCACAGGAAGACGCTGTCGAGGTTGACGGACATCACCTTGCGCCAGGCCTCGAAGGTGATGTCCTCGAAGTCGACGTGGGGGTAGGTGCCCGCGTTGTTGACGAGAATGTCGAGCTGGCCGAAATGCTCCATGGCCGCAGCGGCCATCCTCTTGGTGTCGGACTCCGAGGTGACGTCCGTCTGGCAGGGCGCCGCCACCGGCCTGCCGAAGGACTCGTTGAGCGAGTCGGCCACCGTCTGCGCGCCGCGCCCGTCGACGTCGGCGATCAGCACGCGCGCGCCCTCACCGCAGAGATGGGCCGCGTACACCCGCCCGATGCCGTTGGCCGCGCCCGTGACGACCGCTACCTTGCTCATCAGCCGCATGGATACTCCTTGTGTTTGATTGGAGCGCGGCATGCTCCTCGTGAATGCAAATCCTTCCAACTGCCCAGCGGTCCCAGGGGAATGTCTTGCGGATGACCTCCGGCTTCAAGTGTGTGGAAATGCCAAGATGGGGCGGGTGGTTCATTGACGCCCATTGATTGTATGTCTTAGAAGGCATCCTTCCAGGCGGGGCATTCCCGCTCCGCTTGGGGAAACGGGGGCAGGAAATGGCAAAGATACCAACCTTCATGTCCGCGCAGGAGCTGGCTGCTCTCAAGCGGGACTCACCGCAAGACCAGGCGGAGCGCGAGCAGCTCAAGGGGGTGGCGCCCGGCTCGCGAGACAATCCCTTCCGGCGGAGCCAGACGAGGCGGATCGCCGACATGGGATTCGATGAACAGCTCCTGCGGCAGATGTCCATGCGGGTGCGGGAGATGACGGTGGATGACCTCGAGGCCTTCGCCAAGAGGATCGCCGGAGTGCCGACGACGAACCCGAGGGTGAACAACCTGACGGTGGAGGACATGCAGGGAATCGAGGCGCTGTTCAAGGACCAGCGGGAGCAGGCGCTGGCGACGGCGGCCGTCCGGCTGGGAGACACGTCGACCCTGGCGGCCTCGAGCGTGGATGTGTCGTGTTGCTGCTGCACCCCGTGCTGCTGCTGCGCGGCGACGGAAGTCT
>DASQMW010000280.1:0-22643 GCA_035645295.1 Archangium sp. | reverse complement strand
TCCCGCGAGGAATTCATGCACCTGCTGTTCGTTGATGGCTTGAGTACCCACTTCTCCGGTAACATCCATGACCCTACTGCTCAAACCACATCGCCAGATACACGCTTCCTCGCCTGCTTGCTATATGAGGGGATGCCTCAGGGAGGAGGGAGGAGGGAGGAGCCAGAGAGGGGGTGCCCGGGGCGAGCAACGCCGTGCGTCGGCCCGGAGTAGAGGTGGTGCAGCCCGCTTGGGGCACATGCCGACCCCGGCCTCCCACCCCTGCAGTACCTTCGTTTCGGCTGACTGCTTGAGTCAGCTTCTCGCGACAACTACGTTGACACTCACCGTGGGTGGCGTCAGCAACACGGCGGCTGCTTCCACCGGGCTGTTCTCTCCAGGGCGGTAGCGCACGCGGCCGCCTGGCTAGAGGCCTGCAACGCCTCCTCCTTGTGGCCCAGGCCGCTCAGCGTGAAGCTCAGGCTGCCGAGGCTCGCCGGTTCCTCCGTGCCCGGGGCTCAGGTCTCCGCGGTCTTCCAGGGGCGGGCGCGGGCGCAGAAGGCCCGGCGCGCTGACGATGAGAATCCCCGTTAGCACCCGCACGGCGCCCAGGGCGAAGGAGACGTCCGCGCGCTCGCGCAGCACGAGCACCCCCGCAGTGACGCCGAAAAGGGGTGTCATGCCGCCTTCATCGCGATGTTCCGGAGAATGACGGGGACCACGCCGGACAAGGTGCGCGGCCAGGGCCTCGCGGCCTCCTGAGCCCGGCCCTCCCTCCAGCGGCCTCTATGCGGGCAGGGAAGCCGGGTCGCCGTGGAGGAGCCACTGCAGGGCCGTCTGGTCATCGCCGAAGCGGCGGACGATCTTCGCCGCGCCGCTCGCGCGCTCCACGCGGTTGAGCTGCAGGGCCACGAGCGAGCTGTTCACCAGCTCCGCCATGCGCATCACCCCGTGCTCGACGGCGTAGCGCTGCACCTCGCCGAACATCTCCGCCACCTCCGGCGACGAGGCGCGCAGGCTGCGCATGTCCGCCTTCACCTTGATGTTGCGGCCCGAGAGCTTGCGGATGGTGGACTTGAGGTCCCCGGCCAGCTTGCGCATCTCCTCCTGGCGGATGAGTCCCTCCAGGACGAGGTCGATGAGCGCGTTCTGCTTGTCGACGTCCATCCGGTACATCCCCGGCTCCCTTCCCCTTGGCCCTGTGGCACTGGCACCAGAAAAAGCATCGCGGGTACGAGGCGGAACCCCCGGTTCCGCGATCACACTCCGGAAATGTCGCGTAGTCAGCGCGAGAAGCGGGGGAGCGGGCGCTCCATGAGGAGTTCGCGGGGCAACATTCCGGGCGGCCAGCCGTGCACCCATGGAGGCCGTTGTTGAACCTCCAGTCCCGGGGAGGCACGAGTGGGGACATGTCCCTCATGAGGGGGACGGGAGGAGTGCACTTCGTGAAGGGCGAGAGAGGCACCAGGGACGATGTGCTCGCGGGCGGCGGCGAGATGGGGGCCCTGCTGCGCTCCATCGACTGGGCCCGGACACCGCTGGGGCCAGTCGAGGGCTGGCCTCAGAGCTTGCGCTCGCTCCTCAGCCTGCTGCTCGCGTCTCCCTCGCCGGTGTTCCTGTGGTGGGGCCCGGAGTTCATCCAGTTCTACAACGACGCCTACCGGCCCATCATGGGCGGCCTGCATCCCCAGGGCATGGGGCAGCGGGGGCCGGACTGCTGGGGGGAGGCGTGGAAGATCGTCTATCCCCTCGTCGAGGCCGCGATGGAGCGCGGGGAGGCGAGCTCCATCCTGGACGGGATGTTGCCGCTCGTGCGCCACGGCTTCGTCGAGGAGTGCTACTTCAACTACACCTACACCCCCGTCCGCAACGAGTCCGGAAAGGTGGGGGGCATCTACTGCGCGGTGACGGAGACGACCCAGCGCGTGCTCGGCGAGCGCCGGATGCGGATGCTGCGCGAGTTGTCGATTCGCACGGCCGCCGCCCGGAACGTGGAAGGGGTGTTCCGCTCGATGGAGGAAGTCCTCGCCCAGGCGGCCTCGGACCTGCCCTTCGGGCTCCTCTACGCCATCCAAGGGGAGCGGGCCCGCCTCGTGGTCCACGGCAACCTGCCCGGTGCCGGGGCCGCTGCGCCGGCCGAGGTGGACCTGCGGGAGGACGGCTCCTGGCCCCTCGCCGGGGTGGTGCGCTCGGCCCGGGAGCTGCTGGTGGAGGACCTCGGGGGGAGATTCGGTGCCCTGCCCGGAGGGCCCTGGCCGGAGCCCGCCACGCGCGCCTTGCTGCTGCCGGTACCGGGGATGGAGGGCGAGGCCGCCTACGTCCTCGTCGCCGGCCTCAGCCCGCGACGCCCCCTGGATGAGGAATACCGCGGCTTCCTGCAACTGCTGGCGCGCCAGGTCTCGTCGGCCCTGGCGGGGGCCCGGGTCCACGAGCAGGAGCAGCTGAGGGCCGAGGCGCTGGCGGAGCTCGACCGGGCGAAGACGGCCTTCTTCAGCAATGTCAGCCACGAGTTCCGCACCCCGCTGACGCTCCTGCTGGGGCCGCTGGAGGACGCGCTCACGGACGCGGGCGAAACGCTGAGCCCGGCGCAGCGCGAGCGCATCGTCCTGGCGCAGCGGAGCGCCACGCGGCTGTTGAAGCTCGTCAATGCGCTGCTCGACTTCTCCCGGCTCGAGGCGGGACGGATGAAGGCCACCTTCGAGCCGACGGACCTGGCCGCCCTCACCGCGGAGCTGGCGAGCCACTTCGAGTCGGCGGCGGAGCGGGCGGGCCTGCGCCTCTCGGTGGACACGCCGCCCCTGCCGGAGCCCGTCTGGGTGGACCGCGAGGCGTGGGAGAAGATCGTCTTCAACCTCTTGTCGAACGCCCTCAAGTACACCTTCTCCGGAGACATCGTCGTGTCGCTCGCGTCCACGGGAGCGGGGGTGGAGCTCCGGGTGCGGGACACGGGCGGGGGCATTCCGAAGGAGGAGCTGCCGCGCCTCTTCGAGCGCTTCCACCGCGTCGAGGGCGCGAGATCCCGCAACCAGGAGGGCACTGGCATTGGCCTCTCGTTGGTGCAGGAGCTGGTGAAGCTGCACGGGGGGCGGGTGGAGGTGGAGAGCACCCCGGGCGAGGGCAGCACCTTCACGGTGCGGCTGCCGTGGGGGACCGGGCATGTGCCCAGGGAGCGCCTCGCCACCGGGCGTCCGCTGGAGCCGACGTCCACCCGGGCCAGGCCGTACGTGGAGGAGGCCCTGGGAGGGTTGCCCGTGGACGGCGGGCAGGCGCCGCCGGCCGGGGAGGACTCGGGGGAGGAGGTGCCCCAGGAGAGGGCGCGGGTGCTGCTCGCCGACGACAACCCGGACCTGCGCACCTATATCCACGGGCTCTTGAAGTCCTCCTTCGAGGTGGAAGCGGTGGAGGATGGGGAGGCGGCGTTGCGAGCGGCGCGGGCGCGCAGGCCGGACGTCATCCTGTCGGACGTCATGATGCCGCGCCTGGATGGCTTTGGCTTCCTGCGCGAGGTGCGCGCGGACGCGGCGCTGCGGTCCGTGCCGTTCATCCTGCTGTCGGCCCGGGCGGGGGAAGAGGCGAGTGTGGAGGGGCTGGAGGCGGGCGCCGACGACTACCTGGTGAAGCCCTTCGGAGGCCGCGAGCTGCTGGCGCGGGTGCGCTCCACCCTGCAGCTGTCCCGGATGCGGGGGGAAGTGGCGCGGCAGGAAGCGCTGTCCGCCTCCTTGCGTGAGGCGGTGCGGGCCCGGGATGACTTCCTCTCGGTGGCCAGCCACGAGCTGAAGACGCCGCTCGCCGCCTTCCAGTTGCAGTTGGAGCTCCTGCGCAAGGGGCTGGGCCCCGCGCCGGAGTCCCGGCTCGCCGAGCGCGTCAGCTCGGCGGGACGCCAGGTGCAACGACTGGCCTCGCTGGTGGAGATGCTGCTCGACGTGTCTCAAATCACGACGGGCCGCCTCCTGCTGAACCGGGACAGGCTGGACCTCTCGTCGCTGGTGGCGGAGGGGGTGGACCGGATGCGGGAGGAGCTGGCGCGCGCGGGCTGCTCCGTGACGCTCGAGGCGGATGGCTCGCTGGTGGGGGCCTACGACCGGCAGCGCCTGGAGCAGGTGGTGCGCAACCTCCTCTCCAATGCCCTGAAGTACGGGGAGGGCAGACCCATCGAGGTGGCCCTGAAGCGCGCGGGCGCGCGGGTCCGGCTGAGCGTGACGGATCATGGCATCGGCATCGCCCGGGACGACCACGAGCGCATCTTCGAGCGCTTCGAGCGCGCGGTGTCCGTGCGCCACTACGGCGGCCTGGGGCTCGGGTTGTGGCTCGTCCGGCAGATCGTGGAGGCGCACGGGGGCTCCATCTCCGTGACGGACACGCCTGGAGGCGGAGCCACGTTCCGTCTGGAATTGCCAGTGGAAGGTCCAGAATCATCCAATCTCAGTGCAGTGTCGTGAATGATACGAATTGAGGCATCCCGGAGGGTTGCAACGCCGTGGTGCCAGTCAATGAATGTCAGACGGCTCCCCTATACCCAGACACGCGGCCGGGACGACCCCTGGCCGCGGGGCCCGCGAGGGCCTCATCCCGGAGTTGGGAGCACATCATGGCGAAAGCCCATACCCTACGCGACAACTTCAACGACAACTCGACGGACACCAGCAAGTGGTCGCCTTTCGGGACGTATGAGCAGGTCAACCAGCGCCTGGAGCTTCGCCTCGATGGGCTCAGCAAGACCGCCTCGGGCTACACCTCCACCGCCACGTACGACCTGACGGGCTCCAGCTTCAAACTCGAGGTCATCCAGACGCTGCGGCCCGTCCTGGGCGCGCGCACCTTCCTCCGGGCGTTCGTGACCGAGGAGGTCGATGAGGTGGGCATTCTCGTCGAGAACGGCCTCCTGCATTGCGGACAGACCGTGGGGGGGACGCGCACCGCGCTCGCGAGCGTGCCCTACGATTCCGTGCGTCACCGCTGGTGGCGGATGCGCGAGGACTCGGGGACGACGTACTGGGAGACCTCGGGGGATGGCAAGAGCTGGCAGGTGCTGCTCAGCAAGGCGAACCCGATTCTGCTCACCGCGGTGAAGCTGTCCTTCGGCGCCGGGAGGGATCGGCAATTCCCCTCGTTGGGGATGGCCATCTTCGACTCGGCCAATGCGCCGGACGCGGGCCTCCCGCGCCGAGTGGAGGAGCGGCGCCTGTCGGCCCAGCGCGTGCGCGAGCAGGCCGCGGAGCTTGCCGCCGCGCGTCCGCACGCCGCGCACTTCAACAACAACGACGAGGTCAGCTACCCGGGCTTCTCCTTCATCGGCAACTATTCCAAGGGCCTGCGCCACGACACGGTGGGTGACCCGGACCCTGTCTCCTACGGCTCGCTGTTGCGCGCCCTGGAGAGCCGCGACCCCGGTGACTTCGAGGAGATCCTCCTGGGAGGCGCCAAGAAGCTGACCAATCCGCAGGCGGGGCTCGCCTTCGACCTGGAGGCCCCGGACGCCCAGGCCGTCACCATGCCCGCCGCCCCCCGCTTCGACAGCCAGCAGGCGGCCCATGAGATGGGAGAGCTGTACTGGATGGCCCTGGCTCGCGACGTGCCCTTCATCCACTACGCTACCGAGGCCACCACCACCGGCAGCATCATCGAGCGCGCCATCGCCTCGCTGCGCGGCGAGTTCCGCGATTTCGGCGGCTTCGGGGACGTCACCGCGCAGACCCTCTTCCGCGGCATCTACTCCGGCGAGCAGGTGGGCCCGTATGTCTCGCAGTTCCTCCTCAAGGGCAACGCCGACCCGCGCAAGCCGGAAGGCCAGGGGCGCAACGCGCTCGATGGCTACATCACCTACGGCTCGCAGGTCATCGACCAGCGGCAGTGGACGGTGAAGGGCTTTCCGGAGCTGGGGGCCGCCGCCGACTACCTCACCCACTTCACCCGCTGGCTGGAGGTGCAGAACGGACGGGATGACCGGGGCAATGACCAGCTCGACATGACGCGGCGCCGCTTCATCCGCAACCTGCGGGATGGGGCCAACTTCGTCCACTTCGACCAGGTGGTGAACGCCTTCTACAACGCGGCCTTCTACCTGCTGTCCGAGCCCACGGGAGACCAGAAGCTGGGCACGGGCCGGCCCATGGTGGACATGGAGTTCCCCTTCAACCGGGGCAACCCGTACGATCCGCCCGGTACGGCGGGCGACTCGCGCACCCAGGTGGGCTTCACCACCTTCGGCCCCATCCACTTGCTGCAGGTCCTCATCGAGGTGGCCGGACGCGCTGGGCGCGCCGTGTGGTGGCAGAAGTGGGGCGTGCATCGCCGCCTGCGCCCCGAGGAGTACGGCGGGCGTCTGGACAACGACCTCAACGACCGGCGCGGCTACCCGTTCAGCGCCAGCATCAGGAACTCGCTCAGAGCCGGAGGGCTCTCCCCGTTCTTCCCGGAGCGCTACGGCTCGTACCTGCTGCCCCAGGCCTACCCGGAGGGGGCGCCCACGCACCCGGCCTACGGCTCGGGCCATGCCGCCATCGCCGGTGCGTGCGCCACCATCCTCAAGGCCTTCTTCGATGAGAAGGCCCCCATCGAGAGCCCCGTGCTCTCCAACGCGGATGGCACCGCCCTCACGCTCTACACCGGCGTGGACGCGGCGCAGATGACGGTGGGCGGCGAGCTCAACAAGCTGGCCGGCAACCTCGCCCTCTTCCGCAACGCCGCGGGTGTGCACTGGCGCAGCGACTACTCCGAGTCGCTGCCCCTGGGCGAGAAGGTCGCCATCGGCCTGCTCCAGGAGATGAGCCGCACCTTCAACGAGGACGATGCCTTCTTCCAGCTCACGAAGCTCGACGGCACCACCGTCCGCATCTTCGACGGCTGCGTGGAGCCCGTCGCGGCCCCATGAGGTGAGGCCTGGGACTCCCGCCCCAGGTGCGCTCGACGGGCAGCGCCTGGGCAGGACGTCACTGCCTGAGCCAGGAGGGGGAAGTCCTGACAGGGGGGGTCCGGCCGCGATGGGGAGCAACTGGTCCGACCATCGGACCAGTTGGCACGCCGCGCGGCCGGAAGGCGCCCCGTGCTTTCCCGCAGGAGCACCCCTGACAGGACTTCGTTCCGCTGGCTTAGAAGTTGGTGCTGCTGATGAACAACCCCTGCTGCGGCAGCTCGTCCGCGCGGGGGCCCTTGTAGCGCAGGATGTAGAGCCCGCTGTTGATATCGGCCATGTAGATCAGGCCGTTGTAGAGGAAGGGCTGGGACCAGAACCACACGTCCGGGCTGTTGCGGAACGGCTCCACGACGTCCGGGGCGGGTTTGGGCACGTAGACGCCCACCTCCATGGGGAGCACCGGGTTGGCGATGTCCCAGGCGCGCAGGCCCGCCGAGTACCAGGAGATGAAGAAGAGGTTGGGGAAGACGAGCTGCTGGTGCGGGGAGAACTCGCGCTGGAGCGCCGGGTCCCCCGGGCCTCCGGCGAAGCAGTTGGCCTCCAGGTTCTCGGGCACCATGTAGCGCGACACCACCTGCGGGAAGCGCTCGACGGAGATGTCCAGGATGGTGCCCCAGCTCCAGGGGCAGGTGTCCACGCCATTGCGCTCGCCGGAGACGAGCAGGTAGGGCCGGCCGGGGACGGGGTACACGGAGTGCTCGGTCCACGCATACGAGGGCGTGAAGTCCACCCGGGCGCCTGGCTCCGGGTTGAGCTTGCGCAGGCAGAGGTTGGGGTCCGTGTTCGTCGTCGCGTCGGTGGTGACGGTGTGGGGCGTGCATGGCAGGCCCTGCGCCAGGCGCGAGCTGTCGATGACGTAATAGCCCGCGTGGATGTGGGCCACGTACGTCCGCGCCCCATCCTTGGTCACGGACATGGAGTGGACGTTGTTGCGCTGCGTGGCGGGCCGCTCCGCGTTGAAGACGAAGTGGTCGTCCCGGTAGGCGCCCGGGTCGGTGGGTTCCGCGCGGGGGACCGCCGGGCTGAGGGTGAAGGTCGCCACCGGATCCGGGTTGATGGGGCCGTTGGGCGGGTCCCTCAGCTCGTACACCCGGAGCGAGGGCTCCATCACCGTGCCCAGGTGGATGGCGGCGAAGAGCAGGAAACGCCCAGGGTTTTTCGGGTCCCTCCAGAGGAAGAACTCATGCGGCCGATCGACGCCCAGGGAGAGGGTCTGCTTGAGGACCGGGTTGCGGCAGTCGGTGATGTCGTAGATCTGGAAGTTGTTCACCGCGCCGCTGTCGGGCCCCGTCTCCCGGAAGTTCATCACGATGAGGGTGTTCCGGTCGGGAATGGTCCGCAGCTCGCGGGAGGTGGCGTTGAGGAGGGTGGGCAGGGCTCCCACGACCTCGGGCCTGCGCGGATCCTGGATGTCGAGGATGAGGAGCTCTGGAGGCAGCGCGGGAGTGCCAAAGGCCGCCCCTGTTCCCGGCCGGCGCCCGACGCGGCTGCCGACATAGAGACAGTTGCCGGCGACGGCGGTGGGGCCGTTGAGGCCCCGGGGCCGGGGGTCTCCGGGATTGGGCAGGGGGTTGTAGCCGACGAGCTCGAAGTTCTCGACCTGCGGCAGCTTGTCGAGCGGCTCGCGGAGCGCCCCGATGATGGGGCGTGGCGCCTTCTTGAAAGGGGTGTCGACGACGGGCTGCCCGGGCTCGGACAAGGGCTCCTGGGCCGGAGGAGTCACCGGCGGTGGGTTGTCCTTGCACCCGGCGAGCAGGGAGAGCAGCGCGAGCAGGGCGAAGCAGGTGGAGGCTCGGACGGTGATGGCTGGGGGCATGCGGTTTCCTTGCGCTCCGCGACGGCGCGGGGAGGGCGCACGGTACCGGGGCCCCCGACCCCGGACGATGAGACCGGGGGAGGGGTTGACTGCCCTGTGCGCGACGCCTCCCTCCTGCCTCTCTGCTCATTCCCAGTCGTACTCCAAATCAAGGACCTTGCCCGCGCTGTCCAGCTTGAAGGTCCACTTCAACGAGACATCCTTGCCGTACACCGCACGATAGATGCGTTTGCGCGCGTCGCCTTCGTGACGGTCCTCGAGCAGCGTCATGCGGCCGAGCGGCGGAAGGAGGGCATTGTCCGGGGTGCCGAAGCTCCGCAGCATGGGCAGGAGTTCCTGCTGGGCGCTCGGCGCGAAGGCGGCGGCATCGAGCGTGCCGTTCAGCAGGCCCTCCACCGACCGGCGCAGCACGGCGGTCAGGGCGGGCTCGGCGTCCGGGAGGCCAGGCGATTCCAACTCCGGCAGCGGTGGCAGGTACTGGCTCGCGATGGTGGGGGCCAGCATGGGCAACAGTCCCTGCGCGTTGGTCAGGACGATGACCGTCAGCTTCCTGTCCGGAACGCGCAGCACGTCGGCGAGCGAGCCACCCCCGGAATGACCGAAGGCCGGTGAGCCCCGCAGCTTGCGCACGGTGAAGGCCACGCCGAAACCGCCCTCGCGGCCGTCGTTCAGCTTGAAGGCCGTGGCGGCGGCCCGCTGCAGCTCGGGGGACAGCAGCGTGCCCTGGTCCATGGCCACGGCCCAGCGGACGAGGTCCTTCACGCAGGAGAACGCTCCACCGGCGGAATAGGTATGGAGGGGATAGAGGAACCAGGCGCGCTGCTGCACGCCGTCCACATAGCGGTAGGTGGTGGCGCGGCGCGGGATGACATCGGCGGTGCGCACCGGCCCCTGCTGCCGCGCGTGCTCGTAGCGCGTGCACGTGAAACCGAGCGGCAGGAAGATGCGGCTCTGGAGCAACTCCTCGAAGCGCTGGCCCGTGACCTTCTCCATCACGTGGGTGAGCACGACGAAGTCCGTGAGGCCGTATTCGCTGCGCTCGCCGGGCGTGTAGCCCAGGGGCTCCTTCCGGGCGGCCTCGTACCGCTCGGTCATCGAGGCCTCGGTGCTGAGCTGCTCGTCGGGGCTGTCCTTCAAGCCCGACGTGTGGGCGGCGAGGTGCCGGAGGGTGAGCGCCTTCCAGCTCTCGGGCGCGTCGGGCAGGTACTTCGAGAGGGGCTCATCCAGGCCGAGCTTCCCCTCCTTCACGAGGACCATCAGCAGCGTGCCGGTGAAGATCTTCGTGGCGGAGGCGATTTGAAACGCGGTGTCGGGACCGGCCTTGGCCTCGGCTTCCAGGTCCGCGAGGCCGTACGTGGCGAGGTGCGCGAGCTGGCCGTCGCGAACGATGGCCACGGCCGTGCCGGGCACATGGTTCTTCTCCATGACGGCCTGGAGGTAGTCCTCCACGAAAGCGGCGGGCGTGCCGTCACGAGCCCCGGTGGAGCGGGAAGGGTTGGGCGTCGCACAGCCCGCGGAGAGCAGCAGGGCGGCCAGGCACACGAGTTGATGAGAGATCGAACGCATGCGGCCCGGGCTAGCAGTGGAAGACAGGCGTGTCGATAAGACCTTGCCAGCCGGTCTCTCCCCTCTTGGTTTCCACGGAAGGTGCCGAGGGGCGCCTGCCCGAAAAGACGACGTCACCCTCGCTTCACCCCGCGGTCCGACATGTTCTCGATGAGTTCCTTCCACGGCCCATAACGGGGAGAGGCCGCCGATGAGGGATTTGTCATGGGAACCCAGTCCCGCGCTGTGACTCCCCCCAGCCTCCGCGAGTGCAAGGTCCGGGCATCCATCCTGCTCAAGGACCTGCTGTCCTCCGAGCCGTCACGCGCCACGAGGGCCGCTGAGCGGCTGCGTGCACTGCCCGCCTTCGCGCGCCTGTCTCCCGGCGAGCTGCTCGCACGCAAGGAGGAGGTGCGCCGCAAGCACGCGCTGGCCGTCATCGCGCAGGAGCAGGGCCATACGTCCTGGGCGGCGCTCAAGCAGGCGCTGGGCGAGGAGGGGCCGCCCCAACTGGACACGGAGGCCTTCTTCGCCAGGAACCGGGGTGCCTTCCTCAACCGCTGGTTCTCCTCCTACGAGGAAGCGCTCGCCTCGCTCCGGACGGTGGGGGGCTTCCTCTTCCCCTTCCGCGAGCAGTTCTTCATCACCGACGCCGGCTTCCTCGCCGCGCTCGGGGTGGACCCCTCCGATGCCGACTGGGCCCGCATGGGCTTCAACTGGGTGGAGCCGCTCGACTCGGCCGCCCGGGACCGGCTCGAGCGGAAGCTCATCGCGCTCGGCTACGCGAGCTGACGCGCTCGTCACTGCTTCACCTTTCAAAACACGGAGAAGACACACATGTCCTCGCATGACACGGGAACACCCCGAGGCGGCCCGTCGCGCCGCGCCGAGTTGAAACGCGCCTACAAGGAGAAGCCTCCCCCAATGGGCGTGTACGCCGTCCGCAACCGCGCCAATGGCAAGGTGCTGGTGGGCTCGGCCCTCAACCTGCAGGGGATGATCAATCGCATCCGCTTCGAGCTGGCCACCGGCATCCACCGCACGTACCCCCCGCTGCAGGAGGACTGGAACCGCCACGGCGCCGACAGCTTCTCCTTCGAGGTGCTCGACGTCCTGCCACCCCCGGAGGAGCCCGGAGCGGACCTGAAGGAGGAGCTGCGGGTGCTGGAGTCCCTCTGGCTCGAGCGGCTCCACCCCTATGGCGAGGCCGGCTACAACGCCTCGCCGTCACCTCCCAGCCCGTGAAGGGCCGGGCCAGTGGAAGTCAGTTCTTTCAGGGGTGCTCTTGCAGGAAGCACGGGGCACCTTCCGGCCGCGCGGCGTGCCGACTGGTCCAACAATCGGACCAGTTGCTCCCCATCGCGGCCGGAACCCGTCCCTGACAGAACCTACCCCTCCTGGCCTGGGAGGTTCGAGCTGGCTCGAGTTCAGGCCATCACTGGCACGCCGTCACCAGCCGGCGCTCGGGCCGCGCTTCCCAGTGGCGCTGGTGGAAGGCGTAGCCGGCCACCAGCGGCAGGGTCACCGTGGCCTCGCCATACACCATCTGCTCGGCGGTGGTGGCCACCTTGCCCCAACTGCTCGCCTCGCGCAGGGTGGAGCCGCGCCGCCGCCCACCATGAAGAGGCCCGAGTCTTTCAGGGCGAGCCGGCAGCGCGTCAGCTCCAGGAAGTCCCGGGCGCTGTCGATGGAGAGCTGGGGCTTGCCCGCGCGCGTCCACTGGTGATGGACGAGTCCGAAGCCCGCCGAGCAGTCGCTGAAGGCCGGGCAGAAGATGGGCCCTCCCGCCTCGTGCGCGGCGAGCACCACGCTGTCCCGCGTCTTGCCATGGAGGGAGAGGTAGCCGCCCATCTTGCCGAGGATGACGCCGCACTCCGTGTCCTCCAGCATGCCGTCGTAGAGGGTGGCGGCGCGGTGCAGGTTGCGAGCCTGGAAGGCCATACGGCCCATGGCCCGCACGAGCGGGCGGACGTCATGGGCCTTGATGTCGATGTGCTCGAGGGTGTCCCGGAGCAGCTCGGTCTTGAGGGGAGTCATGCGGTGTGCGTCCAGGCGGCCGATGGAGAACGTCCCGGGGGCCTGGGCCGCAAGCAAAGACCACCCGGAGCGTCCTACGGCCCGGCACCCGGTGAGGTGCGGGCCGCCATCGGAACGCCGGATGGCTGCAGCGGCTCCTTCTGTGACATGAAATTGCCGCTGCGGCAAGCCCACCGCTCAGGTGTCTGTCTTGGGGCCCTGGCTGTCCTCGGCCCCCTTCGTCTTCTTCGCCGGAGGCTTGTCCTTGAGCGTGCCCAGGCTCGTGCTCCACCACTCCGGGCACAACAACAGGAAGAGGCCACCAAACACCACCATACCGACCAACGAAACCAGAATCAGTTCCATGGGGTTCTCGCACTCCTTCTCGCTGCAATCATTGTCACCATGCCGGACGCGGCATGTCCCGCCGGATGGGCAGGTGGGGTGAACAGGGAATGGCTGGCTTTTCAGCGGCAGAGGGGCAGCGCGGCCGGAATGCTCCAGGCCACTCCTCTCCCGTGCGGCACAGCGCTCGGACCCGCTGGCCTCCTCTCTCGACGGTGGAGGAAAGGTCAGGGACCCGGGGCGTGCGCCGGGGAGCTCAAATGAGGAGCGAGCGGATGCGGAGGAAGACAGGAGGCCCCTGGGCGTGGGGCGTGTCCCAGAGAGCGAACGCGAGCCGGTTTCCCGCCTCGGGAGCCTTGAAGAGGAGCCCCATCGGCACCGGCGCCGGGGGGACGGCGAGCGAGACGGCGTGGCCGGAGACGTCCACGAGGGCTGGCGCGGGGAGCTCCCGGTCCAGCGCGTCGCAGCAGTCCTTGCGCACCGTCGTCTCGCCGGGCGAGGCCGTCTGCGCTTCCTTCTCTTCGTGCGGGCAGTGGCAGGCGGTGGTCGTCGCGGCCTGCTTCGGGCAGTAGTGCGCGAGCCCCGCGCCGCTGGCGACGGCCTGCCAGCCGAGCAGAAGTGCCAACGTGAAGATGCGAAGCGCCAGCGCCACGATGCCCTCTCCTATACGTGGGCGGGGGACCCGCCGCAACCAAGGCGCTCGTGGAATGCCCGGCGGAAGGACACGGGCCCGCCCGGGTGCCCTGGGCGTCCCCTGCCGGTGTGCACAGGATTCTCCGGGTCCGCGTGTCAGGGCCGGACGAAACGCTCCAGGCCGAAATGGCGGGGCTGCTGCCTCGGGCTGTCTGACACCTACCGCCGGGACGCGTTCACCCCGAGGCACCAGGGCGGCTCCGGACCTCCACGGCTTGCTGGGTGGCCGTCATCGCCCGCGCGCCTCGTCCCCACGCAGGACCATGCACGAGCTGAACACCTTGGCCACCAGACTGCCCTTCTCGTCCTCGACCTCGCACTCGATCAACCCGAGCGTTCGCGTCCGTTTCACCACCCGCCCGGTGGCCCGGAGGCGCGCGTTCCAGATGGGCTTGAAGAACTTCGACGTCAAATCCAACGTGGTGAAGCTCTCCTCCTCCTCGAGCGTCGTGGCCATCGCCGCGCCCATGGCCAGGTCCGCCATGTCGCAAATCACCCCGCCGTGGAGCGTCCCCATGGGATTGGCATGGCGCGCCGAGGCGTCCAGCTCGATGACGACGCGGCCCGTCTCGACGCCGGTGAGCTGGAGCCCCAGCAGCTGAGCGATCGGCGGGGGAGGCGCCGCTCCTCGCAGAATCTGCTCGAGTGACTGGAGGTGCCGCGTGGACCTGGGGGCGGAGGCTCGGCTGTTCATGACTGCTCCTCGTAGCGGGGCTGACCCTTGTGCATATTATGGTCATAATATGAAAAGGCGAGCGTTTCCAGGGAATCGGCGGAGGGAGGGCTTGTGCTCCAGGGGATGAGGGCGACCACCGGGACTTCGGGGACGTGCTCGCGGGCCAACGTCAGGGCCACGCGAGCCACTTCCGTCGCGAACCCCGAGATGGCCGCGGCAAGCCTACGCGCCCCCAGCCCGCTCGACGAGCCACAGCAGGCCGCCGGGCGAGCGCCCGGGGATTTACTCGCGCATGGAGAAAAGTCCTCGCCATACGCAGATTGTCGCCGCGGGTGTGAGGGGGGGCGGGATGGATTGGCGGAAGGGCTGGATGTGTCTGGTGTCGTGCCTCGTGCTGTGGGGCTGTGGCTCCACCGGGACGCAACCTCCCTCCGAGGCGCCAGGAGCGGGAGATCGGATGCCATCTCCCCCCGAGGAGTCCGCCGCACCGGATGGCGGCACGACGCCGCCGGACGCGGGCATGCCCCCTCCGGATGGCGGCTCGGATGGAGGCACCGCACCGCCGCGCTCGGGATTGGAAGGCGCCCCCACGCTCGCTCCAGCCGCGTGCGTGCCCTGGACGGAGGCGGCTCCTCCCGTGCGGGCCTCGGCGTGTGAGGTGTTCTCCGAGTACGACAACCCTTCCTCGGAGATCGCCTCACAACGCGCCCGCTACGATGCCGACAGCCGCTTGTTGGAACTGCGCTCCTTCGCACGGGACGGAGCGCTCCTGCGGGTGGAGACGCACCGCTGGGTGGCCGGACGCGAGGTGTTTCGCCGCACCGAGTGGGCGGATGGGGATTGGTCGCAGAGCGAGTGGTTCTACGACGCGGAGGGACGGCTCCTGCGGCGCGTGGACGGCTCCGACTGGGTGTCGCTCTATTCCTACGACGCGGCGGGCCGGCTGGAACGCGTGACCCGTTCCGGTGGCGGCCAGGGGGAAGCGACGGTCTACCGGTACGATGAGGCGGGGCGCGTGCTGTCCATCGACAGCGGGGACGCGTGTGACCGGGACCTCGCTCTGTGCGAGCGCTACACCTATTGGCCCAATGGGCAGCCGCGTCAAATCAACCGGTGGAACGCCTTCTTCTGGAGCATGGACGAGCGCTACGACGAGTCAGGCCGCCTCTCCAGCCGCAACTGGAGCGACTATGACGTCGGGGGGGAGGATCTCTACACCTACGACGCGGCGGGCCGGTTGAGCCGCTACTGGGTGAAGGACGGGCGCTACATCTTCAGCCGCGAGGCCATCACCACCTCCGTGTATGACTCGCGAGGACTGCTGCAACTGCAACGCTACGCGGAGGACAACGTCACCGAGCCTCCACCGGTCGGCGAGCCCCGCCCCGAAGTCTTCGGCTACATCCGCCTCACCCGCCGCGTCTCGTACATCTGTGGCACGCAGATCGTCGCACTCGATGAATGGGACAGCGACGAGGACGGCGTGGTGGACGCTCGCCGCACGCACGAGCGGGACGCCACGGGCCGCCTGGTGCGCGAGCGCTACTCGGGCACGCCTCGGTTGGACAAGGAGCCCATCCGCCGCGACTTCATCTACGAGTGCGATTGACGCCAGGGAGGGGGGTCATGCTTCGGGGGCGTCAAGTCCCTGCCTGGCATGGTGCCGAAGAACGACCTCCAGGTGGGCCAGCAGGGCCCGGCGGTGGAGAAGATGCAGCGCCTCCTGGTAGCCACCGGCTACCTGTCCCAGAAGGACATGGACACGGGCCCGGGCAACTTCGGCACGCGCACCCAGGCCGCGCTCGCGAAATTCCAGACGGACCATGGCATCACCGGCAACAACGGCACCGAGTTCGGTCCCCGCTCCCGCGCCGCGCTCGAGCGGCTCCTCGGCCGCTGACGCCGGAGCGCACGCACGCTGCTTCCCCAGGTTGCTCCCGGGTGCGCTTCACCGCCGCGCCCGGGTGCTCCTCTCCTCGAGCGCCAAAGCCTGACGTGAAGGTTCCGGTGGCCGGGGGTGGATGGACACCAGGAAAAACCCTGACGTGACCCGCGGGAGCCCCAGCGTTCCCGGGGGGCTGTTCGCGTCCTCGGAACCATGTTATCCAGTTCTTCAGGGATGACGGCTTTTTCCAGCCCTGCTTCTATTTCCGAGGTGACGAAGATGAAGATGCGATGGGTCCGGCGGCTCGCGGCGGTGGGAATGGTCTCGTCCGCGGTCGTCCACTGCGGAGGTGAGCCCGGGTCCCTGGAGCAGGACGTGACGGGGCAGCAGACGCAGGCGTCCGAGACGGTGATGGCGCCCACGGGAATCGAGACGATGGCGCGGCTGGGGCAGGGGCGGGATCTGGTGAAGGAGGAGCTGCGCGCGGAGTGCGTCCGGTCCGCGGCGCCCGTGACGATTCCCACCCAGGAGGCCTCGCTGCGCTTCAGCAGCGCCATGCTGCGCGAGGAGGCCAGCGAGATGCTGGGCTTCAGCATCGATGCGAAGGCCCGCTTCAAGCTGGTCAGCGCCAGCGCGAAGGCCAAGTTCAGCCGCTCGCTGACCAGCAACTCGCTCTCGCTGTCCATGTTCTACTCGGCGGACTACAACCTCGGGGTCCACAAGCTCGACGAGGGCGCGCTCCAGTGGCTCGTCCCCCCCGGCAGCCCGGATTGGATCAGCCGCTGCGGCGACGAGGTCATGCTGCAGAAGCAGGTGGGCGGGCAGCTCTTCCTGCTCTACCGCATCGACTTCAGCTCGCTCGAGTCGAAGCAGGAGTTCGAGGCCTCGGTGGGCGTGAGCTGGCCTGCGGGCAGTGCGAACGCCACGATGGCCTCCAATGCGCGCCGCTTCTCCGGCCGCGCCTCGGTGCACGTGGAGGCCTACCAGTACGGCGGAGACGTCACCCGCCTGTCGAGCATCCTCGGGGGCACGTCGCCCTCGGGCGAGGCGGGCCGCGTCATCCTCGAGTGCAGCATGGAGAACCTGGCGCCCTGCGGCACGTTCATGCAGAACGCCATCAACTACGCCTCGTCGCAGGAGCCGGGCAGCTTCTCGGACTCGCTGCGCAGCATGCCGGCGGACCGCAAGTACCTCTTCAAGGACTGGGGCATGCTGGGCGTGAACATCCCCGTGCGCACGGTGGGCGCGGACATCCGCGCGGCCCGCTTCAGCCTCCAGCGGCGCTTCGACGGCCAGGTGGAGTTCCAGGAGCGCGTGGCCACGCTCAAGAGCGGGCGGCTGTACGTGCCGCCGGCGCTGCGCTCGCAGCTGGATGGGTTCGAGCTGGCCGTGCAGCGCAACCTGGCGCTGATCGCCGACGCGGTGAAGGGCTGCTACGACTCCATCACCAATCCGCAGGATCCGGCCCAGGTGTCCGCGTGCGTGAACGGGGCGAACCAGAACACGCTGGTGTCCAAGGGGTATGACGCGAACCTCACGATGAGCCGGCTGAGCATGGACATGCGGCTGCCGTATGTCTTCGGGGGCATGTACCAGCGGGATGACTTCCCCACCAGCAGCCGCGCCAACAACGTGGTGAACCCGGTGACGGGGGCGCTGAGCTGCCCCAGCGGCTTCACGGCCCGGCAATTCGGCCGCATCCGCGCGCCCGAGTCGCAGAATGGAGCCTCCCAGTTCTTCTGCGTCGCTCCGTACGATGGGGTGCGCCAGGGCTTCAGCTACACCGGCACGTACCAGACGGACGACAGGGGCACGGGGTACAACAACATCACCAACCAGTACGCCGGAGGCGTGCTGTCGTGCCCCGCGGGCACGGGTGTTCCGTACCAGTTCGGCCGGGCCATCGGGCCGGAGAGCCTCTGGGGGGTGAGCCAGTTCCACTGCGGCCTGAGCACCTACTCTCCGGAGAAGATGCCCATCGGCGGCATGTACCAGGCGGATGACTGCGGGAGGAACAGCATCTTCAACCCCATGACGGGCTCGCTGGGCTGCCCGGAGGGCTTCACCCCGGTGCAGATGGGCCGCATCCAGACGCCCGAGAGCCTGTGCGGCGCCAACCAGTACGTCTGCAAGCTGTACTGAGGCGGTCCGGCGGGCGCGGCGGCGCGCCTCGTTCATGAGAGGGCTCCGGGACTTCTGCCCCGGGGCCCTTTCGCTTTCAACGCCCTGGGTCAGGCGGAGACGTTCCGCCGCGGTGCTGCCTGGGGCGTGGGCCCAGCGTCCGCGGCCTTCGCGCGCGCCTCGTGGAGGGAGACGGGCCCGGCGCCGGGGGCCTCCTGGGACGCCGGCTCGAGCAGTCCGAGCTGGAGCAGGAGCTTGTGCACCTCGGTGTCGGCCCAGTCGTAGGCGTAGCCGAGCAGGAAGAGCGCCAGCAGCGTCTGGCCGCGCAGGGCGATGGCCCGGGAGAGCCGCTCCGAGGGTGTCTCGGGCAGCAGCCGGCGCAACCACGCGGGGACGCGCTTCAGGAACTTCTCCGGATGGACGAAGTCCTCCGCCGAGAGGTCCGCGTGCTCCAGGCCGCGCAGGAAGGGCAGCTTCCACAGCTGGGGCACCGGGGCCGCGAGCCGCACGATGGCCTTGAGCACCGGCACCTTCACGCCGTTCTCGAGGCGCCAGCGCGCCCGCTCGCCGATGCCCGCCTGCAGGCGTCCCTGGAGCTCCCGCACCCGCTCCGGCGTCAGCCCGTGCCAGGGCTTCGTCTGCGAGTAGAACATGTGCCGCGAGAGGTACTCGCGCAGCTCCCGCAGCTCGGGCGTCTCCTTGCGCGTGTCGCCATCCGTCTCCACCAGCCAGCGCGCGATGCGCGAGCGTGAGGCTCCCGCGGACCAGAAGATGGCCAGGTCCAGCATGTGCGAGAGCACGAAGAAGCGGCTGTCCGCGATGGCCGCTGTGTACTTCTCGCGGATCATGTTCCGCATGATGTGCCAGTCCTGCCGCGTCGCCCGGTTCACCCGCTCGAGGTACTCCCGGTCCATGCCCTCGCCCCGCAGGTCCTGCTCGACGAGGTTGGCGATGTGCCAGGAGCTCACCAGCGCCAGCGAGATGCCCTGGCTGTAGTAGGCGTCCACGATGGAGGCCGCGTCCCCCACCATGCCGTAGCGCCGCGGACTCACGAACGTGTCGGTCATGTACTGCACGTCGCGGTACATGCGGAATTCGAGCATCCGCTCCTTCGAGAGCACCTTGGCCAGCGGGGGATGGCGGTTGAAGAGCTCCCACATCTGGGCCTCGGGCGTGTCACCCGGCGGCGGCTTGCGCTGGTCGAATGTCGCCCCGACGCTGATGCGCTCCTTGGACAGGCGGATGACCCAGATCCAATAACCCTCGCCCCACAGGTGCAGGGTGTGGAGGTCTCGCGACGTCTGGTCCCCATCCGCGTACGTGTGGACCCACGGCTCGCCGAAGAGGTCGTCGGTGATGCCCTCGAACTGCCCCCAGACGGCCGTCGTCTGGAAGCCGTCGTCGAGCTCGACGGTGTGTTTGAGTTTCTTGGCCAGCAGGCGGTTGCGCCCCGAGCAGTCCAGCACCCACCGGGCCTGCACCGTGCCCTCCGTGCGCGTGGCCTGACAGGCCCAGCGCACCTCGTGGGGCTGTTGGCTCTCCTCCTCCTGGATGACCACGTCGCGCACCTTCACGGTGTCCAGGAAGCGCACGTTGGGGAAGGCCCGGAGGGACTCGCGCATGACGTCCTCGGCCTCGGGCCGGACGATCTGCACGTCCATGAGCGCGGCCCGGAAGTAGCGCTTGTCCGCGGCCTCCTCGTACAGGTAGTGCGGAGGGTCCGCGTGGACGCCCCACTCGGACGTCGCCTCGAAGCGCTGGGAGTGCTCCAGGCCGTAGGTGAACCACACGCCGTGCTTGGGGAAGCACTCCCCGGCGAACCCATCCAACCCGCCCACCGTGCGCAGGAAGGGGTTGGTGAAGATGAGGAATGACTCGCCCACCTTGAAGCTGCGTTTCTGCCCGCGTGCGTTGTCGAGCAGGACGACCTGGAACCCCCGCTTCGCGTATTGCAGCGCGTTGAAGAGACCGACGATTCCCGCGCCGATGATGGCCACGTCCGCCCCGGTGGCCTTCGACTGTCCCTGTGCGTCCTGCTCCATCCGTGCACTCTCCCCACTCGTGACGACTCATCTCGTTGGAAGTGCAACGTAACGGAATCCCACAAGTCGCACGAGGGTGAACCCGGACCGGAAAAGCCTTCCGTGACGGGCGGTTACACCCGCCCTGGCCGCTCTCCCAGCACGGGGGGCACATCGTTCATATGCTCAAGGGTGGTGCTTGCAGGCGCACGGAATCGAGGGACGCCATGAGCAGCGAAGCGGGTGGTACCCAGGACGTGGCGGCGGTGGTGAATGCGACGCTGGGATTGATCGGCGCGGCGCTCTCGGGGTTCTTCTACTGGGCCATCCGGAGGGTGCTCTCCGGGCCGGGAGACGACAATCCGGTCACATTCCTGTTCCTTGGCGCGGCCGTCCTGGCGCTGTGGCCCGCATGGGGGCTGGTCCGTTTCCTTCTCCGGCGGAAGCTCTCCGGGGTGGGGGGGCTCTGGCTCGCGGGCTCGCTGGCCGTGGTGATGTTGCTGGCGCCGTTCGCGACCCAGTTCATGGGGCGCTGAGCCCGGGCGGCACGCGGTCTCTCAGGCGAGGGTGTTGTCTCCTGCCTGCTCCGAGCAGGAGGAGCCAGCCATCCGGAGGGCCCGGGCCGTCCGGGCTTGCGCAGCCGGGCGGGCTCGACGTGGCTGGCTGCCCTGCCTTGCCGGGAACCGTTCAGGGCCACACGTTCAACCCGACGGAATGGGCTTCGGGAGGGATGGGATGCTGCAACCGCTGATGGCGCTGCTGGCCCTGGCCAGTCTCGGCGCGGCAGGAGGAACGGCCACGCAGGCCCGCTGCACGGTGGACACCGCCGATGCGGGTCAGGTCACCGTCCTGCGGGCCGAGGACTGCGCGGAGCTGACCCGGCTGCGCGAGGAGCGGGAGTCGCTGCTCCAGCGCCTGAGCGAGGTGGGGCGGGAGCCCCAGGAGAGCGGTGACAGTGCCACGGGTGGCTCGGGTGAAGAAGGGGCCGCCGAGCCGCCGCAGCCGGCCGGGCCGGTGGAGGAGAAGCCCGCGGAGAAGCCCGTGGAGGAGCGGAGTGCGGTGACGGAGGAGCTGCGCGCGCTGCGCCGGGAGGTGGCGGAGCTGCGCCAGTCGTTGGCGGATGCCGAGGCCCGCCGCGCCACTCCCGCCGCGCCAGTGGAAGCGGCGAAGGCCGAGCCGGTGCGCGAGGAGAAGTCGGAGCGCGAGGAGGCGCTGGAGCTGCTGCGCAACACGGACATGCTGACGGTGGAGACCGCCAACCCGGCGGAGCGGCAGGTGCTGGGCGAGGTGAACGTGGCCAACCGGACGCAGACGGGCGAGGTGGGTTTCGTCCTGGAGCCGCGGGTGCGGGTGGGCACGCCGTGGAAGGTGGAGTTCGGCGCGGGCGCGCGGTTGCAGAACCTCGCGGGCGAGCAGGAGGGCACCACGGGTGCGGTGGCGGCTTATGCGCTGGGCCAGCTCGTCGACGAGAAGGGAGCGGTGCCCCAGGTGTCGCTGTGGGGCCAGGTGACGAGCCCGCAGGGGGACGAGGGCGTGAGCGCGGAGGCGCGGGTGCTGGCGACGAAGACGTTCGGCCAGACGCGGTTGCACGGCAACGTGGGCTACAGCGCGCGCCAGGACACGGAGGATGACTACCTGCTGGGGCTCGCGGCGGACCATCCCATCGGGGACCGGCTGCTGTTGCAGGGGGACGCGTACTACGTGAATCCCCTCGGCGCGGAGGACGCATCGGTGAACGCGAGCGTGGGCACAGGCCTGCGGGTGGGCCGTGCGTTCGTGGTGACGGGGGCGGTGGGGGTGAACGCGACGAACGAGGACGTGGCGCCACGGCTGTTGTTCGGAGTGCTCGGGCGCATCTAGGGAGGAGCCATGCCCATTCTCTACCTGCTGCTGGGACTGGGGTTGCTGGCCCTGTGGGTGGTGGCGCTGGTGCAGGGGGGCGTGGTGGGCTGGTTCCTCTGGCTGACCTTCGGGGTGGCCATTGGCGTGGTGACGCTGGCCATCCTCCACTTCGCCTACGAGTGGAGGCGGAGGGCGACGTGAGCAGGGGCCGCGCGTGCGCGGCGGTCAAGAGGAGGAAGGCCGTGGAGAGCTGGAAGATGCCCGAGAAGGACCTGTCGACGAACGAGCTCGTCCGGCGGGCGATGAGCGAGGCGCGGCTGTTGGCCAAGGCGGAGTTGCTGCACGCGAAGGTGGAGCTGGCGCAGGAGGTGAAGGCGGCGCGCGCCTCGGGCCTCTTCGTGGGAGGCGGGGCGGCGCTGGCGCTGGTGGGGCTGGCGATGCTCTTCGTGGCGGGGGCGGCGGCGCTGGCCCTGCCCATGTGGGCGGGGGCGCTCATCGCGGCGGGCGTGGCCTTCGTGCTCGCGGCCGTGCTCGGGGCCATCGCCTGGACGAAGCTGCCCAGGAAGCCCATGCGTCACACCCTGGAGCGCCTGTCGATGGACCTCGAGGAGCTCCGGCAGCACATCGAGCTCACGAAGCACTGAGGCCACGGGCCTCCTCCAGCCGGGCCTTGGGGTCCGCGCAGAAGAGGATTCTCATGCGCCGTTTGTACCGTGAATCCCACAACCCCTCGCCCTCCGGGAGAGGGACGGGGTGAGGGTGCCACGGGCCCCGGGTTCCCTGCTTCACTC
>DASQMW010000279.1:0-57557 GCA_035645295.1 Archangium sp. | reverse complement strand
AAGTGGAGGACGGCTGGAGTACAGTGCGTCATGCGGGCGTACGTTTCTGATGCGGCCTGAGTCTTGAGCAAACCCAAGCTAAATCAGGGCGTTACGCCCGCAACCGCCCTCCTTCTCCTCTCTCCCGATGAATAATCCGGGCTAGTGCAAGCAACCCGCCAGGCGTCAACCCCGCGACATCAGGGGCGCCGGGAGACGCGAGCCCCTGGGAAATCCACGAGGGGCCCACGAATCCACGACGTCAGCTCCCCGCGAGCCGGGGCTTGTCGGCCTCGGAGACGGGCGGGGCCTCGCCACCGGAGCCCGCGTCATGCTCGTCGGAGTCCCCAGAGCGACCGCGGAACCGGTCCAGCCGCGCCTTCATCCGGTCCGCCACCACGTAGAAGGCGGGCACCACCAGCAGGCTGAGCACGGTGGACACGGAGAGTCCTCCCAGCACGGCCACGGACATGGGCGCGCGCGTCTCGCTGCCCGCGCCCAGCGCCAGCACCGCCGGCACCGCCGCCATCATCGTCGCCAGCGACGTCATGAGGATGGGCCGCAGGCGCACCGGTCCCGCCCGCTGCATGGCGTCCACCGCGTTCGCCCCCAGCTCGCGCTGCTGCAGCGCGTAATCCACCAGGATGATGGAGTTCTTCTTCACGATGCCCATCAGCAGCAACAGGCCGATCATGCTGAAGATGTTGAGCGTCGTGTTGGTGCCCCACATCGCGAAGGCCGCCCCCGCCACCGACAGCGGGAGGATGGTGAGCACCGTCACGGGGTGGAGGAACGAATTGAACTGCGAGGCCAGCACCATGTAGGCCACCCCGATGCCCAGGAAGAGGGCGAAGAGGAGGCTGTCCATGGACTCCTGGAAGGCCACGCTGGAGCCGCCGAACACCGCGCGGGTGCCGCCGGGCAGCTCCTTCGCCAGCTTCTGCACCGTCTCCATCGCCTCCTGCTGGGTGGCGCCAGGGGCCACGTTGGCGAAGATGCTGATGGCGCGCTCACGGTCCTTGCGGGTGATGGCCTGCAGCGCCGGGCGCTCCTCCTGCGTCACCAGCGAGGAGATCGGCACCAGCTCGCCGGAGCCAGTGCGCACCTTCAACAGCGACAGATCCTCCGGCCGCGAGCGCTGATCCTTCATGAGGCGCAGCCGCACGTCGATGCGGCGCCCGCCAGTGCTGTACTTGCCCACGCGCACCCCGCCCACCAGGGCGTTGAGGGTGGAGCCCACGTCCTGCATGGACACGCCCAGGTCCGCGGCGCGCGCCCGGTCCGGCGTGATCCGCAGCTCCGGCATGCCCACCTGGTAATCCGTGTCCACGTCCACCACCTTGCCGCTCGCCTGGAGCTTCTCGCGCATGTCCGTGCTGGACTCGATGAGCCGCTCCCAGTCCGAGCCGCGCACGCTGAACTCCACCGGGAAGCCACGCGAGCCGGTGAAGCCGCTCTGCGACAGGTCCATCACCACCGCGCGCAGGCCCGGGTACGAGTTGAGTTCCTTGCGCAGCACCTGGTTGAACTCGGACATGGGCATGCGCTGATCCGGCGGAACCAGGGTGACGAACAGCATGCCGCCGTTCACCCCGCTGCCACCGCCGCCCACCACCGCGAACAGGCGCGACACCTCGGGCCGGTTGCGCAGGAACTCCTCGGCCCGCAGGAAGATCCGGTTCGTCTCCTCCACCGTGCTGCCCACCGCCGTCTGCATGCGGATCATCACGCGGCCCTGATCCTGCGAGGGCACGAACTCGCTCGACAGGCTCTTGAAGGCGAAGCCGGACAGCGCCAGCAGCGCCACCGCGCCGCCCAGCACCCACCAGGGCCGCTTCAGCCCCTTGGCCAGCACCTTGCCGTAGTGGTGCTCCAGCCAGGTGAAGGCCCGGTCCACGAGCAGGCCCACCTTGCTGCGGCCCTCGCGACCCGTCTTCAGCAGCTGCGCGCACCGCGCCGGCGCCAGGGTGATGGCCTCCACGTAGGACAACATCACCGCCACGCACAGCGTCACGCCGAACTGGAGGAAGAACTTGCCGATGACCCCCTTCATGAAGATGACGGGGATGAAGATGGCCACCACCGCCAGCGTGGCCGCCAGCGCCGCGAAGGTGATCTCCCGCGTGCCCTCGCTCGCCGCCTGCACCCGGTTCTTCCCCTCCTCCGCGTGACGGAAGATGTTCTCCATCACCATGATGGCGTCATCCACCACGATGCCCACCGCCAGTGACAAGCCCAGCAGCGTGAAGGTGTTGAGGGTGAAGCCCAGGAAGTAGATGACCGCCACCGTGCCCAGGAGCGACATGGGAATGGCGAGAATCACGTTCATCGTGCTGGAGAGCGAGCCGAGGAACGCCCAGCACACCAGCGCCGTCAGCAGACAGGCCAGCAGCAGCTCGAACTCGATCTCGTGGACGCTCTCCTCGATGAACTGGGTGGAGTCGAAGTTGATGCCCACCTCGAGACCCGGGGGCGCGTCCTTCTGCACCTCGGCGAGCTTCGCGCGCACGCCCTGGGCCACCTCCACCGCGTTGGCGCCACGCTGCTTGCGGATGCCGAGGCCCTGCGCGGGCTGCCCGTCCACGCGGGCGATGCGGCGCTCGTCCTCGAAGCCGTCCTCCACCAGCGCCACGTCGGACAGGTAGATGGGCGAGCCGTTCCCCTCGCGAATCACCAGGTGGCGCAGCGTCTCCAGATCCAACGCCTCGCCCATGACGCGGACGTTGACCTCGCGGCCCGCCGTCTCGATGCGGCCCGCGGGCAGCTCCACGTGCTCCCGCTGCAGCGCGCTGACGACGTCGGACACGGTGAGCCCACGCGCGTCCAGCTTCTGCGCGTCCACCCAGATGCGCACGTTGCGATCCAGCGAGCCGCCCAGCGACACCTCGCCCACGCCCGGCACCGTCTGCAGCGACTCCTTCAGCCGGTAGCGCGCGAAGTCGGAGATGAACTGCCGCGAGAAGGGCCCGGACACGCCCACCTGCACGATGGGGTTGTCCTCGGGATTGCTCTTGGAGATGACCGGCGGATCCACGTCCCGCGGCAGGCGGTTCTGCGCCTGGCTCACCTTGGACGTCACGTCCTGCAGCGCCCTGTCCACGTCGATGGACAAGTCGAGCTCCACGGAAATGCCGCCTCCGCCCTGGCTCGCCCGCGAGGTGATGGCCTTGACGCCCTCCACCTGCATCACCGCTTCCTCGAGCGGCTCGATGATGTCCGTCTCCACCGCCTCCGGCGAGGCCCCCTCCCAGCTCACGTTGACGCTGATGACGGGATAGTCCACGTCCGGGAACTGGCTGATGCCGATGCGCCCGGCCGCCACCAGTCCGAAGACGATGGTCGCCGCCATCAGCATCCAGGCGAAGACGGGCTTCTTGATGCAGACGTCCGTGATGCTCATCGCGCCGAGCCTCCCGCGCTCGCGTCCGCTTCCTTGCGCGGCTCACCGGTGAAGGCTGGCTTGGGGCCCTCGGCGATCCGCACCCCGGCGCCGTCCTTGAGCGCCTCTCCGCCACGCACCACCAGCTGCTCACCGGGCTTCAGGCCCTCGCGCACCTCCACGAGCCCGTCCGCCGTGCGCAGGCCCAGCTCCACCACGCGCTCGCGTGCCTTGCCGTCCTGCACCACGAAGGCCAGGAAGCCGCGCTCGCTGGGGCGCACCGCCGTCTGCGGGATGACCGGAGCGCCCTTCGCCGTCTCCACCGGTACCGTCACCGTGGCGAAGGCCCCCGGCCGCAGTGCCTTGGCCTCCTCGCCGCGCACCTCCGCCGTCACCTTCACCATCCGGCTGGCCGGATCCGCCGCGTCCGCCACGTAGCTGATCTTCCCCGTGTACGTGCGCGAGTCCGAGCGCACCGTGAAGCGCGCCGGCATGCCCGGCTTCAGCCGCGCCACGTCCGACTCGGGCACGGCGAAGCGCAGGAGCAGCGGCTCCCTCCGCAGCAGCGTGGCCAGCACCGTGCCCGGCTGCACGTACTGCCCCGTCTGCACCGTGCGCGTCTGCAGCACCCCTTCCATGGGCGCCTTCACGTACGCGTCCCGCAGGTTCAGCTCGGCCTGATCCACCGCCGCCCGCGCCGCGCTCGCATCCGCCGCGGCGGTGCGCGCCCGGGCCTCGGCGGTGTCGATCTGCTCGGCCGGCAGCAGGCCCGGCCTCGCCTCGTTGGCCGCCGTGCGCCGCCCGGCCGCCGCCTCCGCCTCGGCCTTCGACGCCTGTGCCTTCTCCAGCGCCGCCTGCGCCGAGCGCACCGCGATGCTGTAGCGCGTGGGCTCGATCTCCGCGAGCACCTCGCCCTTCTTCACCGACTGGCCTTCCATGAAGCGCACCTGCTCCACCACGCCCGCCACGCGCGCGGTGATCTGCACCTGCTCGAAGGCCTCCACCGAGCCCACCGCGGAGACGACGTACTCCACGTCGCGCGACTCCACGGGCCGCACCTCCACGGGGAACTGGATGGGTCCGCGGCCACCGGGGCCGCCCTTCCCGCCACCCTTGCCGCCACCCTGTGCCGCCGGGGCACCTCCCGCCGGCTTGCCACACCCCGTCCCCAGGGCGAGCACGGCGCCCAGTGCCATCGTCACCACACGGATCTTCACTTACGGCTCCTTCCCCAGCGGCTCGAGTCCGACGGCGGCCCGCAGCTCCAGGAGCGCGGTCCCCAATGCATAGCGAGCCCGGGCAAGCGCCACCTCGGCCTCGAACTGCCTCACCTGCGCATCGCTCAACGCCAGGGACGAGGCAATCCCCTGGCGGTAGAGGATGCTCGTCTCCTCCGCGTTCTGGCGGGCGGCGTCGAAGGCCACCTGCCCCCGGTTCAGCTGGGCCTGGGCGGTGCGCAGCGCCACGTTCGCCCGGTCCACCGAGACGTCCACCCGCCGCGTCCGCGCCGCCACGTCCAACTCCTGTACCCGCACCAGGGCGAGCCGCTCCCGGCGCTCCGCGTAGCGCTCGCCCCCGTCGAAGAGCGACCAGCCGAGGTTCACCGACACGAAGGCGTTCCAGTTACGGCCCGAGAGGCCCGCCTCGTTGGTGAGGCTGTACTGCCCGGAGGCCGACAGCGTGGGGAACAGCCGGGCCAGGGGCTCACGCGCGAGCGCCTGCTGCTGCTCCACTCGCAGCTTCGCCAAGAGGATGTCCGGACGGCGCTCCAGGGCATCCTCGGCCAGCAGCGCGAAGGCCTCCACGGGCCGCGAGGCCTCGCCCAGCAGCGTCTCGGGCGCCGCCAGCGGGCCCTCCACCGGCGCCACCAGGAGGTAGCCGAGCTCCAACCGGCTCGTCTCGGCTTGACCCACCGCATCAGCGAGCTCCGCCTCCGCGGTGGCCACGTCCAGTTGCGCGCGCGTCACGTCGTTGGTGCTCGCCAGGCCAGCCTGGGCCCGGGCCTTCGCCTCCTCGAGCGATTGCCGGGCGAAAGCGAGCCGACGCTCGGCGGCCTGGGCCACCTGCTGCAGACCCAGCGTGGACAGGAAAGCGTTGGCGGCCTGGAAGGACACCTGCCGGCGCGCCTCCACGGCGTCCAGCTTCGTCGCCTCGCGATCGCGGCTCGCCGCCTGGAGGAGCGGAAAGCCACGCGCGTCGAAGAGGGGCACGGAGGCCGTGGCATTGCCGGACAGGGCATTGCGCGTCTGGATCACCACCTCCTCTTCCCCCACCCGGCGCACCACGTCCTGCAGGCGGCGGGTATAGGTGGCGCCGACGTTGAGCCTCGGGAGGAAGAAGGCGCGGGCGCGGGCCACACGCGCCTCGGCGGCCTCGGAGCGGGCCTGGGCCGACAACGCGGTTTCGTTGCGCTCGGCCGCCAGCGACACCGCGCGCTCCAGCGTCAACGGCTCCCGCGGAGTCTCAGGCTGATGCGGGGCGGACGAGGTCCCGACTCCAGGCCCCGCGACGGGCTGCTGCTCCTGCGCGCGCACTTCGGGCACACATAGGGCGAGCCAAGCGCACATGGGGACGACAACGGCGGAACGGATCAAATGCATGGTCGAGCGAAGGGAGATGTTCCGGGACGGGGTAGGACGACGGGCCCGATTTCCTATTCATAGGGCCGAGCGAGCGCGATCACGGGAACCCTCCTCTCTGGACGCTGCATCGCACATCGGGCTAATGGGGAGAAGGACGAAGACTTTTCGAGTGGGGCGCGGCGCGCCCGGGAATGCCCGAACGATGCGTTTATTCCTGCTGGCGTTGGGGATGTTGGCGCTGTGCGGTTGCCGTGGGGCGGAGGCCGGGGCGGGAGCCGTGCGTGTGGAAATCTTCTACGCGACGTTCCACCCCGGCTGCCTGACTGTGACGGCACTGGACGCTGAGGATGTGAGCCGCACCGAGACGCAACAGCTCACGGTGGAGGATCGCAACAGTGACGCCAAGACGGTGGCGGTGTTCCGCAAGCCGGACTGGAGCCGCCGCCTGCAGGTGATCGCGAGCGCGCATGAGGGCTCGTGCTCGGGGCCGCAGGTGGCCACGAGCACGCGGCAGGTGGAAGTCCCCACGAGCGGCACCACGGTGGTGTACCTGGATCTGCGCGCGGAGGATCTAGATGGAGACGGCTTCGTCAAGGCGAGCGCATCCGGCAAGGGCACGGACTGCGATGACACCGACGCCGCCGTGCGCCCCGGCGCTCCGGAAACGTGCGACGGCAAGGACAGCAACTGCTCCGGCGACGAGGAGGACGCCTCCGGCAAGCGCGGCTACTACGTGGACGCGGACGGCGACGATCACGGCGACCTCTCGCGGGTGGTGATGGCCTGTACGCGGCCCTCGGGCACGGCGCTGGAGCCCGGGGACTGTGACGACACCGACTGGACCGTGCACCCGGCCGCGTTCGAGCTGCGCTGTGACGGGAAGGACGACAACTGCGACGGCAGGGAGGACGAGCAGTTCCTCCTGGGCTCCACGTGCAAGACGGAGCTCGGCTGCGCGGGCGTCCGGGTGTGCGGGGAGGGCGGCTTCGGAGTGGCGTGCGACAGCGCCGAGACGCCGGTGACGTGGTACGCGGACGGAGACGGAGACGGGCTCACCGGTACGGTCGCGGCCCTGGCGTGCGAGGCGCCCGCGGGCGCGAAGTCCGTCGCGGATGACTGTGATGACACCTCGCGCTTCCTCGGCGGCGCCGAGGTGTGCGACCGGCTGGACAACGACTGCGACGGTCTCGTGGACGAGGGCGTCTGCGCGACGAACGCCTGGACGAAGCGGACCCTCTGGAGCACGGCGTGGGAGGCGGTGACGACCTACGCGCCGGGGAAGGCGTGGCTCGCGGGTCCGGACGGCTGGCTCGCGCACGTGAGCGGCTCCACGGTGACGGAGGCCACGGGGGTGTGCGGCACCGCGAATGACTGGAAGGTGGCCTGGGCCAGGCCGAGCGACGGACGCGTCTTCATCGGCTCGACGGAGGGTACGCTCGCCACCACCGGGGCCACGGGTTCCGGATGCACGATGGGCGTGGTGAGCGGAGTGCCGGGCACCGTCACCGGCATCGTGGGCTTCGAGCGGAGCGGCACCACCACGGTGTACGCGGTGACGAGCAGTGGCCACGTGCTGCGCTGGGAGTGGCGGGAGACGTCGAGCAGCACCCCGGTGGTGATGACGCGCCTGGCGGCGAACCTGCGGAGCGTGCACGGCCTGGGCCCGGACACGCTGCTCGCCGTGGGCGCCGAGGACTTCCAGCCCGGCGCCGCTCCCCTGCCCCGCGCCTTCCGCCTCCTCACGTTCGCGGATCACTGGCTCCGAGAGGAGCTGCCGGAGGACGCGGGCACGGGCTACCTGCGCGGTGTGTCCGTGGTGGACGGAGCGCTGGCCTACGCGGTGGGCGAGCATGGCCTGGTGCTCGAGCGCAAGGAGGGAACGTGGCGCAAGCTGCCATCCCCCGGTGGCGCGCTGGAGCTGCTGGACGTGGCCGCCTTCCACCCCAAAGCCCTCTACGTGCTCTCCAACAAGAGTGGCACGTACCTCCACCGCTTCGACGGCACGGCCTGGAGCGAGCCCTACCCCCAGAGCCACGTGCTCCTGTCGCTCGACGCCATCAGCCCCCGGGAGCAGTGGGCCGCGGGACAGGGTGGCACGCTGGTGCGCTGGAGCGCTCCCTGAGTCGGGGCTGACATATGGAGCTGCGCGCGGACAGGCTTTCAATCCGGCAGGGTGGACGGGCCCTCCTTCGGGAGGTGGCGTGCACCCTTCCGCCCGGCAGCCGGGTGCTCGTCCTGGGGCGCTCGGGCGCGGGCAAGACGACGCTGCTCAAGGCGCTCGCGGGGCTGGTGACTCCGGCCAGCGGACAGGTCTTCTGGAATGGCGAGGACGTGGCCCGGATGGTGCTCGCGGAGAAGCGCGCGCGCCAGGCGGCGTTCGGCATGGTGTTCCAGACGGATGCCCTGTTCGACTCGCTGACGGTGCGCCGCAACGTGCTGCTGCCCCTGGAGCGTCGGCGGGTGCCTCGCGAGCAGGCGGAGGCGCGTGCGGACGAGGTGCTGCGCGCGGTGGGGCTCGCGGACGCCGCGGACACCCTGCCCGAGCGGCTGTCCGGCGGCATGCGCAAGCGGGCGGGCATCGCGCGGGCGCTGGCGGCGAGCCCCTCGGTGCTGCTGGCGGATGATCCCTTCGCGGGGTTGGATCCCGGCACGGCGCGGCAGGTGGCGCGGGTGCTGCTGGCGGTGGCCGGGAGCGGCTCGCTGGTGGTCGCCGCGCCCGAGGTTCCGCCGGAGCTTCCCCTCTCGCGCTGGCTGTACCTGCGCGACGGAGCGCTCGTGCACGACGGCCCGCCCGCCCCCGAGGTGGAGACCCAGACGGACGAGGTGCTCGCGTGACGGCGGCGCTGACGTGGCTCGGGCAGGAGACGCTGGGCGCGGTGCGCGGCGTGGGGACGGTGGCACTGGTGCTGGCGCGCACGGTGCTGGGGCTGGCGCGGATGGATCGCCGCGAGCTGATGCGCGGGCTGGTGCAGTTCGGCTGGGGCTCGCTGCCGCTGGCGCTGGCGACGGCGGCGCTGACGGGGGCGACGGTGGTGGTGCAGACGTCGCTGTACGTGGAGCGCTTCGGAGCGAGGGCGATCCTCGGGTGGGCTGCGGGGTACGCGGTGCTGTGGGAGTTCGGCCCGCTGCTGCTGGGGCTGGTGATGGCGGCGAGGCTGGGAGCTCGCAACGCGGCGGAGCTGGCGACGATGCAGGTGGGCGGGCAGCTCGAGGGCCTGCGCGGAATTGGATTGGATCCGTTCGCGGTGCTGGTGGCGCCGCGCGTGGTGGCGATGACGGTGAGCGTGGCGAGCCTGTCCGCCCTCACCTTCCTGGTGGCGGTGCTCTTCGAGGCGGTGGCGGCCTTCTTCACGCTGGGGCTGCCGGTACGGGCCTTCTTCGGCAGCTTCGAGCAGATGCTGCACGCGACGGACGTGCTGGGCGGCATGGTGAAGGCGAGTGCCTTCGGACTGGCGATCGCGCTGGTGTCGACGGCGGTGGGACTGAGGGCGCGGGGAGGCGCCCGGGCGGTGGGCCAGGCGGCGGCGGGCGCGGTGGTGCACGGGTGCGGCGCCATCTTCTTGTTGGACTTCCTGCTCACCACGACGCTGGCAATGTGGCTGAGCTGAAGGGTGATCACGCTCACAGAAACCGTATGGGCCGCATCACAGCCGCTCCCTGGGGCTCCCGGTAGTGTCCGCACATGCTCGACAAATCAATCGAGCCACAACGCCAGGGTGCGATCATGATCCGTCATCAGAACTTCCTCCGTCTGTCTTTGGGTGTCACCACGCTGGGTGCCATGCTCCTGGGCGGCTGCGGTCCCGCCAGCGAGCTCACGCCCGAGGCCTCCCAGGGGATGGAGCTGGCTTTCCCTGGACAGCAGGGTGAAGCCGTGACCGCCCGGGTGAATCTGCCGGGCCTCGGAGTCCAGAACATCACCTACGAGCAGATCGACGGACAGGCCGTCCTGGAGGGCGACATCCTGCTGGACCTTCGGGATGGCCAGACCCGCAGCGGCCAATCCGTGGGCAGAACTGCTTCGAGCGCTCGCTGGCCGAATGGCACCATTCCCTACGTCATCGATCCCAGCATGCCCGACATCGATCGGGTGCTGTCCGCCATCAGCCACTGGGAGGCCAGGACCTCGTTGCGCTTCAAGGCCCGCACGGGGGAGACGGACTACGTGCGGTTCGTGTCAGGCTCCGGCTGCAGCTCGTACGTCGGCAGGATCGGCGGCGAGCAGCGCGTGACCCTGGGCGCTGGGTGTTACGTGGGCGCCGCGATCCATGAGATCGGGCATGCCGTGGGTCTCTGGCACGAGCAGAGCCGCGCGGACCGGGACAACTACATCCTCATCAATTGGAGCAACGTCCAGCCCGGAACCGAGCACAACTTCCAGACCTACGTGCAACGAGGGAATGATGGCGTCGACATCGGGTCTTACGATTACGGCTCCATCATGCACTACGGTGCGTACGGCTTCTCCAGCAATGGCCAGCCCACCATCGTGCGCAAGGATGGAGGGGGAACCTCGGGCTTCGGGCAACGCGATGGGCTGTCCAATGGAGACATCCATGGCGCGGAGTCCCTCCTCAGCACGCGCGCCCACTTCCGCAGCGCCGTGACTGCGGATCGCTGCCTGGACGTGACCAACGGCAGCCCGGCCCAGGGGACTTCCATGCAGATCTGGAACTGCAACGGCACGGCCTCGCAGGAGTGGTTCTTGACCGCCCGAGGCGAGGTGCGCAGCACCCTGGCCCCCAACCTCTGCCTGGATGTGTCCAACGGGGCCACGACCCCGGGAACCCGGGTGCAGATCTGGGAGTGCAACGGTACGGCCTCGCAGAAGTGGACGCTCAGCGCCGCGCAGGAGCTTCGGAGCGCGCTGGGGAGCAATCTCTGCCTGGACGTGGACAACGCGGGCACGGCCATTGGAACCCGGGTGCAGCTCTGGGACTGCAACGGCACCGTCGCGCAGAGGTGGACCCGGTTCTGAGCACTCCCCATGGAGGTTCCGCCGGAGGCCGTAGGTTCCGGCGGACACCTCCTGTTGGCCGTTCATCAGTGGCGCGGAGTTCCACGCGAACAGCGGCGGCCGGCCCGGCTCAGCGGTGACAGGCTGCGGCCGCTTCTGTGCGAGGGAGACACGGGATGACGACGAAGCACACCGCGCTGGTGCTCGGTGCCAGCGGCATCATCGGACGCAACCTGCTCGAGTACCTGGATCAGCGGGAGGCCTGGCAGGTGAAGGCCATCGCCCGGCGCGCGCCGGGCTTCGAGACGAAAGCGGACCTGCGCTCGATCGATCTGCTCAACCCGTCAGCCATCGCGGCGGCGTCCGATTGGCTGAAGGACGTCACGCATATCTTCTACGCCGCGTATCAGGAGCATCACAACACCGCCGATCAGTCGAAATACAACGTCGGCATGCTGAGGAACATCGTCGAAGCGGTGGAGAAGGCTGCGGGCGGGTTCCGGCACATCACCTTCATCCAGGGCGGCAAGGCGTATGGGGCCTCGTGCAACACTCCCTGAAGGACCTCGCCACCTGGCCGTTCGGCGACTTCATCTTCAACGTCGAGAACGATGCCTTCTTCGACGTGAACAAGGCTCGCCGCTTTGGCTTCCACGAGATGCACCTCGACACGGGCGAGGAGCTCGTGAAGCTGATGAACCGCCTGAAGGCCAGGAAGATCATTCCGGCCTGAGAACGAGCGTCGCACGGAATGGACCTCTCCCAGAGAGGTGTGTGCCTCCGTCACTCCCGATAGAGGGTCCGCCGCAGGAAGCCGAGCGCCCGGCGCCAGGCATCGTCCCAATCCTCCTGCCGCATCATGTGATCCGACTCCGGGTACTCGAAGTGCTCGACGTGCAACCCGGGATGCCACTCCCAGATCGTCCGGGCGAAGTCGCGGGCCCAGTGCGGCGGGACGATGCCGTCCCGGCCCGCGTTGATCAAGAACAGCGGGTGGCGTGCGCAGTCCCACGGGCGGTGGACTGGCGCGTGGTGCATCAGCCCGCGGATCTCCTCGGTGATGGGCCCCTCCCGGGGAGTCCAGTCCGGCGAGCCGAGGAGAGACACCGTGGCCCGCACCCGCGAGTCATTGGCCGCCACGGTCAGCGCCGTGTACGCGCCGAACGAGATACCCGCGAGCCCGATGGGCCCGTGGCCCTCGCGGACCACGTGATCGATGACGCGGGAGACGTCGTGGGCCGCCTCGCGAATGGCGTGAAGCAGGCGGGCATGGGACTCGGGCGGACCGAGCCACGCCATCTCATCGAGCCACGCGTCACGCCGGGCCCCGTGGTGCGGAGCGTCCACGCCGACAGCGCTCAAGCCCCAGGTGGCGAGCGCGTTCAGCTCGCCGCGCTGGGTATCAGCGTTCGCGCCCAGCCCGTGCAGGACGAGCACCGCCGGTCCGGGCCGGGGCTCGTGGTGCACCTTGAGCACGGGAATACGTCCATCCACGAAGAAGCGGTATTCGTCGGGCATGGACGGAGTCTACAGGCCGGGGCGGACACCTGGCTCCCCCGACCGCAGGGGCTCACGGCTTGCGCATCACGCGCTGGTTTCCGCCAAACGCATCGATGGTCACGATGACGTCGTTGAGGCTCCGTTCGAAGAGGCCGGGCGTGTAGTTCCGGATGCTCCCGGTCCAGATCGCGCTCGCGCCCGACCAGGTCTCGAAATTCGTGGTCGTGCTGACGTACCCGACGTGGCACTGCCGCTGATCCGGGGGGGTGCTCGAGAGATCGGGCGTCGTGCCCTTGTTCTCATCGGTGCAGAAAGCGACGCCCACGGGGCCATTGCCCACGCGGATGGCGTAGGGCACGTAGGCGTTGTAGCGCCGCCCGCTGCCCGAGTGGATGGGCGACCGGTAGACGGTGCGGCGCAGCGAGTAGTCCCAGGTCCTCCCGCCGTCCCACGACTGGATGGAATTGATGACGTTGGCGCGGACGCCCCCCGTGGTGAAGGGCTCGACCCCCTCGTTGACGACCATGAGGCGATCCCCGCCAAGCTGCACCACGGTGGGCATTCCCTCGCGGGACAGTGCTCCGGCCGCCGTCTCGCGCGAGACGGTGACGACGCCGTACGCGGTCCACGGGCCGGTCTTCCCCGTGCGGCCCTGCATCGCGATCCACTGGTGGCCGGGATAGCCTTTCTGCGCGGCCAGTTCCTCCGAATCGTAATAGACTTGGAGGTCGCCATTGCCACGGATGAAGAGGAACGGCGCGCCGACGAAGCGGGAGACGGGTCCGATGACGGTGCTGTCGTAGACCCAGGTGTTGCCGTCGTTGTCGCTCCGGGTGACGGTGACGCGGAACTGCCCGTTACTGTGCTCGCGGAAGGCGCAGAAGATGGTCGTCGTACCGGGGACGCGGAGCATCGTCACGTCGCCGAAATCCACGGCCGAGTTGCTGGCCACGGTGCCGTGGCGGAACCAGCTCACGCCGTTGTTGCTGCTCGCCCAGACCTCGATCACATGTCCCGCGCTGCGGGGGCCGAGCAGCCACCCATCGGAGCGGCGGACGATGCTGCGGATCGGCGCCGGGCCGCTCGCCTGGAGGACGCTCCAGTTCGTCCCCGACAGCGCTTCTTCGCTCTGTGCAACGGGCTCGGGAGAGCTGCCGGTGTCCTCGGCGGGGCCGCACGCGGCGACGGACGCGGTGACGATGAGGGAAACGGCCCAGACTCCAAACCTCTTGTTCATGACTCCTGCCTTCTGGGAGGGCTGCGGGGTTGCTGAAGCGACTAGCACCGAATTCTCAGGATTCAATGAGAAGACGGACCAGCGGCCCCGCCGTCCCAAAAAATGTTCTCCTCCCCTTCGCGGACCAATACTTTCGAGGGTTTGCGCGGGGCTGGTAGCTCCCGGCCCCCGTCATGAACCCCTGGCCTTCATCGGAGCCCCGGCCTTGATGCTCGCGCGCACGGTGGGGGCGAGTATGCGCCACAGCCTGTCCTGGCGCGAGTGCCTCTACACCAGTTGCAGCAGCTCCTGGGCGGGGAGCTCTTCACTCACCGGCACACTGCACGGACATCGCCCGGGGCGCTGGAAAGGTCCAGGTAGGCCCGACATTCAGCATCATTCTCGCACCCGGCGAAGGTGCATCGCCCCTCGTGGCACACCTCGAATGCTGTCGCATTGCACTGGGTGTCATTCGTGCAGCCCACGAAGCACGCGCCATTCGCACAACGGCCGCGTGAATCACCAAGCACGAAGCTACACTCGCGATCCGAGGTGCATCCGGAGGGCACGCAGAGCCCCGCTTCGCAGGCATGGAGTCGCGGGCAGTTCTCATTCGTCTTGCACGATGCCTTGCACGTCCCCTGGATACAACGTTCCCCCTCGTCGAGACAGTCCCCGTGGTCCCGGCACTCCACGCACCGGCTCCCCACACAATACGGTGACGAGAGTGAGGAACATTCCGCGTCTGCAGCGCAGCCCGGTCCCTGGTCCACGCAGAGCTCATCCACACATGCGCGATTGCACTGACAGAGCCTGCGATAGGCATCACAGTCGCTCGGGTCGGCCTTACAGGCAGCGTCGTAAACATTGCAGCCCGAGGCAGGAACGAAATCGGCACAACATCCGGCATCGTTCTCACACTGGACCCGGTAACACGCCTTGCCCGTCACGCTCAGGAGAGGGCTGCCTGGAACACATGTCTCGTTGATGCAGGCGAGTCCGATCTCACAGTCGTTGCGTGCGCGGCAGCTCTCGCCTGCCGTACCGCGTTGGAACGGTGTGTCGCTCGGCTTGTCAATCGCGCAGCTCGCCATCAGAGCGCCGCTCAGCATGACTCCGAGAATGAAGATGGACGACACGGTAGGTCCCAGGCGCACGATTTCCTCCATTGACAGCGTAGATGCTCATTTGAAATCAAAGCGCGCCGCATCGCCACCACCCCTGGAGCGCCGTGATGTCCATTCATCGAGGTGGAATTCCCGCCCCGCTCAAAATTTCCACGGTCGCGGGGATGCTCCTGGTTGCATCACTGTCCTGCCAGGGAAGGGAGGACAGCGTCACCGCGGGCGAGACCGGAGAACTCGCCGCGCGCCGACTCACTCCACGAGCGCTGGAAGCCAGCACAGACCCCGGAGCCTGGGCGCTCTTCGATCGCGACACCGCCATCGGCTGGAGGCCCTCCGCCAACGAGGGTCATACGGATGTCACGGCCCAGTTGGACGGAAGCGCGGAAGTCGCCGCCCTCAAGGTGTTCGGCCCGAGCCCCTACCGTCTCTCGTTGCTCGACGCCCTGGGCCAGCGCATCTCGGGCCCTCACGAGCTGGCGGCCCTGCCGCACGGATGGACGACGCTCTCCCTGCAGGCGCCACAGCGGATGGCGCGCATCATCCTGAGGTTCGAGCCTTCGTACGAGAACGAAGCGGTAGTGCCCGAAGTAGAGCTCTGGGGCACATCGGAGGCGCTGCCGCTCGCATGGGAGCCGGCCACGACCCCTGGCGAAACGCCCCCCGCGGCGCTCGCCGACGTCCTGCCCGTGGCACCTGCGAACGAAAGCCTCAGCCGCGAGCCTGGCAGCGGCCTCTCCGGCTGCACCACGTTGTCGTTCCAGCTCGAGCGCCACCCCGGCGCATACCGGCGTGCCTGGTTGAGCTATCGCACCGAGGGCGCGTTCCGGCCGCTGGTCCTGACGCGCGGCATCAACGGCGGACCCGTGATGCGCGGGTTCTGGGTGCCACCCGCCACCGATGCCGCTGGCGAGGAGGCAAGGACATTCGTTCATCCCATTGACGCCGAGCACCTGCGCTTCGGGCGCAACCAGGTCGAGTTCTGCCTGCCTGGCGAGGCTCGCGGAACGATCAAGCTCGGCGAGGTCAAGCTCGTGGCCGAGCTGGATCACGGTAGCAATGCCATCGAATCCGTCTCCATCGCGCCCTTCGATGCCATTCCCACGCAAGGTGCGATGGCCCTGCTCCGCGAGGGGAATGAGGCAGTCACGGTCGCGGCTGGACAGGAACTCGTAGTCGCCTTCGAGCGGTGGATCTCCCCGGACGTGGTTCGCATCGCGACCGGATCTGCGGCGAACTGGTCGCTGCGCTGCGTGGATGCCCATGCAGTAGCGCATGACCTGCCAGCCTCGCGCGTCGAAGACACCCCGGGCCTGACTACGTATGCCATCAGCGACGCGGGCCGCGTGCGCTGCGCTGGCCTCCGCCTGCGCCCCTCCGCGGATGTCTCGGTCACGCGCCTGCGCGTGTTCGGCTCGGGCGCTGCTCGCCGCATCGATTTCCCGCGCATCATCCTCGCCTCGGCCCGCGAGCACTTCGGTCATGAGGCCTGGGTGGATGGTTGGGCACGTGCGCCCAGTCACGTGAGTGGCGGCGTGCGGGTGAGCATCGACAGCCGGGAGACCGACAGCACCACTGGAGTGTTCGCCTCCATGCTCCGGCGCACCACCAAGCCCGATGAGCACTGGCCGGTGACCGTCACCGCCCGCTTCGCCGATGGAAGCACCTTCACGCGTCAGTTCGTGCTCGACCGTGACGCCGGCCTCATGCCCGGCGCCGCCTCTCGGGACCCGGTGCTCAACGACGGCCTCAGCCAGGAGGAGCGCCGCGCCCGCTTCGGTGACGTGGGGCAAATCGCCGAGGCCGAGGTCTCGCCTGGACAGGCCAAGCGCATCGAGCTTGGCACCCGTGTCTCGGTAGAGATCCCAGCCACCGCCATGAAGGGACGCAAGCGTGTCTCGCTCAAGCAGCTCGATGCCGCCCAGCTCCCCCCGCTGGATCCGGGTCTCGTCAATGTCACCGCGCCCTTCCGGCGCGCCTACGAGTTCCAGCCGCACGGAGAAAACTTCGACGACGCCCTGAAGGTGTCGTTGCCCTACCAGCCCTCTTTGGTGCCACCGGGCTATGTGCCCGAGGACATCCAGACCTTCTACTACGACGAGACCCTGAAGCGCTGGGAGCCGCTCGCTCGCGCCGGGGTCGTGCGCGATCGGGAAGTCGTCGAGAGCCTCACCGATCATTTCACCACCATGATCAACGCGATCGTGGTGGCACCCGAGCACCCGCAGATCGCCTCGTTCGATCCCAATCACCTCAAGGGAATCAAGGCGGCGACCCCCGCTGCGGGCATCCAGCTCATCCAGCCCCCGCAGGTGAGCTCCAGCGGCGACGCGGCGCTGAACTACCCTCTGGAGCTTCCCCCGGGCCGGCTCGGCGTACAGCCCTCGTTCGCGCTCGGTTACAGCTCCGCGCGCGGCAACGGCTGGATGGGGCTCGGCTGGGATGTCGGCCTCTCGGCCATCGAGGCCGAGACCCGCTGGGGCGTTCCCCGCTACGACGCGTCCCTGGAGACCGAGACCTACCTCTTCGATGGCGCCCAGCTCTCCCCTACCGCGCACCGGAGCCATCCGCGCCCGCGCACCACGGGCACCACGGTGTTCCACCCCCGCATCGAGGGCTCGTTCCAACGCATTGTGCGCCATGGCACGGGCCCCAGCCAGTACTGGTGGGAGGTCACCGACCGCAAGGGCACGCGCTACTTCTACGGCGGTACTCCCGAGACGGGGAGGGGCGCCTCGACCTGTTTGACGGACGATGCGGGCAACGTCTTCCGCTGGGCCCTGCGTGAGATCCGCGACACCCACGGCAATCGGGTGCGCTTCGACTACGACACGGTCACCTGGAGCGCACCGGGGCAGGTCCCTGGCCGTGAACTCTACCTGTCTTCGGCGCACTACACGATGCGCGTGGGCGAGGCCACGGCCCCCTACCGCGTGGTCTTCCTGCGCGAGCCCGCGTGCTCGGCGGAAGGCCAGATGGGCTGCCGCCCGGACCTCATCGTGAGCGGTCGTGGTGGCTTCAAGCAGGTCACCAGCGAACGCCTGGGCCGCATCGAGGTCCACTACCGCCAGACGCTCGTGCGCGCCTGGCAGCTCGAGTACGACCAGGGGCCCTTCGGCAAGAGCCGGCTGAAGAAGCTCACCCAGTTCGGCGTGAACAACCGGCCCTTCCCGGGCAACGTCCACACCTTCGAGTACTTCGACGAAGTCACCGAGACGAGCAACGTCTATCGCGGCTTCGAGCCAGTGCAGACCTGGAACGCGGGTGCGGAGAAGCCCGATACCGGGCTCGCCTTGCCGGGCGGATTCTACGATGCCATCGGAGAGGCCGATGCCAGCGCCCTGGGTGGCTCGCGGACGCGGTCGTTCGGAGGACACCTGTACGTCGGCGTCGGCTTCGGCATGACCAAGAATGTCTCGGTCGGCGTCAAGGTCGGCCGACGGTCCGACGATACCAAGGGCCGGGTCGTGCTCGCGGACATCAACGGTGACGGCCTGGCCGACCGTGTGTTCCGTGGCGCGAGCGGTGGTTATCTCTTCAACCGCAACCAGTCCGGGCCCATGGGCCTCCCAGGCTTCACGCCCTCGGCGCTCCCCGTCGAGGGCCTGCCAGCGCTGTCGCATGAGCGCTCGCTCATGAGTTTGTCCGTCGGCCCCGAGGTGTACTTCACCCCAGGCCAGTTCCACGCGAACATGGCTTTCTCGTCCTCGGAGCAGGACACCTATCTGTCCGACGTCAATGCCGACGGCTTGGTGGATCTGGTGCAAGGCTCCACCGTCTACTTCAACTGGCGGCGCGCGGACGGCCTGCCCCGATTCGTTCCCGGGGACAGCAGTGGCACTCCGGTGCGTATCGGCGCGAGCGCCGTGTCTCCCGATGCGCTGCCCGCGTCCTTCGAGGACCCCGAGTTCGAAGCCGAGCTCGACCGCAATGCGCCTCCCGTGGACGCGGTCCGGAGCTGGCAGGCGCCCTACCCGGGGCGTGTGCGCATCTCTGGCGCGGTGCGGTTGAGCGGGGCCCAGCGCTCCGGTGGCGATGGTCTCAGGGCCTCCATCGAACATGAGGGCACGCAGCTCTGGACGCACGTGTTCAGCGCCACGGAGACCCAGCCGCAGAATCCTAGCGTGGACGTCGATGTCGCCGCTGGCGAGCGCATCCTCTTCCGGATCCACGCGCTGGAGAACGAGTGGGATGACCGGGTGCAGTGGAGCCCGGTCGTCCAATACGTGGGGATGGCTTCGGAGAAGGACGAAAACCTCCTCAACGTCCATCGCTTCGACGCCACGGCCGAGTTCGTGCTCGCCGGACGCGCCGGCACCGGAATGAACGTCCCCTATGCCGGTGCTCTGCGGGTCTCGGGCCGGCTCACCAAGCTGCGCGAGACGTCCGATGACGTCGCCGTCATGCTCATGGTCGACGGCAGACCGGCGTTCTCCCAGGTACTCCCCCACTCGTCCCGGAGCACCTTCAACCTCGATCAGACGATCACGGTCAACGCCCGGAGCTTCGTCTCGCTCCGCATCCACTCGGACTCACCCATCGATCTGACCGCACTGGCCTTCGAGCCCATCAGCGGCACGGACGGGAGCCTCAAGCACGGTCCATGGATTCGCTACACGAGTGCGAGGGACGAGAATGGCCGGACCGTACCCGTCGTGGATCACGAAGGGAAGCCGACCTTCGACATCCCGCTGGTCTACGACATGACCACGTATTCGCGGCGCACACCGGAGAGTCCGGCACCAGCGTTCGTGCCAACAGTCAGCGGGACCGTCTCCCTCGCGGCGACAATCGATGCGGGCAGCACACTTCACAAGGGCACGGTTGCCTTTACGGCGAAGAGCCAGGGGCGCCTGCTCGGAAAGAAGAAGGTCACCATCGACAATGGCGGTAGCCATACGGTGACGATGGATGTGCCGGTGACCGCCAACGAGCCGGTCTTCTTCTCCTTCTCCGTGAGCACTCCGGAGCTGTTCGATGCCATCCGGACCTCGGTCTCCAGGGGCATCCTCCCACTCCCGTCCACCCGCTACGGCGTGGCGCAACCGGGCAGGCTTTCACATGGCTATCGTGGTTGGGCCTACGGTGGCTACAACGGTGGCGAGGAACGGGGCGATCAGCCCATTCCGCCTGGCGAGCTCGACAAGCCGCCGCCCTTCGAGGACAGCGACCCCCCCACTGAGGAGACGGCCCCCGACATGGCCCGCCAGTTCTCCCAGGAGGGCATGAAGGCATTCGCGTTGGTGCCCATGCCCGACACGATGCCCTGCCGCTACACCGCGGAGGATGCCTTCGAGTGCAGCCCGGTGCGCGGTGGGCACTGGCAGGGGCCCCATGAGCTCATCTATGTGACCGCGGCCGAGATGTCGACCACGCGGCTCGGGGGTCCGCTGATGCGGCTCCCGAAGCCCGCCCAGCTCGCCGGGACCGCGGCCGTGCCCCGCATCTCCCGCTCGCGCAACACGGCCCTGGGTGGCGGCGCCGGTCCCGCCTCCTTCTCCATGTCCGATGGGAAGTCTCGCGGCCTGCTCGATTTCCTCGACATGAATGGCGACGGATTCCCCGACGTGGTGTCGCCGGAGCGCGTCCAGTACACGTCGCCCCTGGGAGTCCTCGCCGAGCGGCGTGAGGTGCCGAGCCGTGAGCTGCGAATCACCAGCAGCGAGAGCTCGACCTTTGGCATTGGCGGCAACATCTCCACTGCGATCGCCACCGCGCGCGGTCTGATGGGTGGCGGTGCCGAGAAACCCGCAAACGGCTCCGCCGGTACCCAGCAGATGCAACCGGTGGGTTTCTCCCTGAGCCTGGGCGCCACGGAGGGCGACGCCTCATCCGAGGCCGACCTCATGGACGTCAACGGTGACGGCCTGCCCGACCGGGTGTGGAAGGGAGCGGGGACGCTGGATGTGGCGCTCAACCTGGGCTACCGGTTCGCGCCTCGCGAGCCCTGGGGTCAGGCGGTCATCCATGAAGGCGTCACCCGGGAAAAGAACGCGGGGGCATCCCTTGGCTTCAACGATGGCATCTACGGGTTCGGCGGAGGCATCAACGGAAGCAACAGCCAATCCGGAACCAACCCAGACGGAGGCTCCCTGCTCGATGTCAACGGCGACGGTCTGCTCGACTACGCCAAGCCGGAGGGCGCTGGGCTGAGGGTGTGGTTCAACCAGGGCCACCGCATCGGCGCGAACTCGGTAAGTTGGAGCGGCGGTATCAGCGGCAAGGACATCACCGAGAACCAGTCGACCACTCTTGGAGGTGGCGCCTACTTCACCATCAGCATTCCTGTCTTTGTTGGCATCAGCCTCATCATCAACCCAGGCGTGGACTTCGGCGAATCGGTCGGCCGGCCCACGGTCTCCATCCAGGACATCAATGGCGACGGGTATCCTGATCATCTCGTCTCCAGCAACCCGCACGAGATCCAGGTGGCTCGCAACCGCACGGGCCGCACAGACCTCCTGCGGCACGTGAAGCGTCCGCTGGGCGCGGAGTTCTGGCTCGACTACACGCGTATCGGCAACACCCAGGACATGCCGCAGAGCCGCTGGGCCTTGAGCGAGGTCAAGGTCTACGACGGCCAGGCCGACTCCGCCGAGTTGGGCCAGGTCACCGACTACTCGTTGCAGCGCATGCGCTATGAGGGCGGCCGTTACGACCGCTACGAGCGCGAGTTCTACGGCTTCGCCCGGGTCGAGGTCGACACGCTGGATACCCGCGGCTGGAATGGCGTCTCGTCTCCGAGCGCGCTGGCGGTCTACCGCCGCCAGAAGCTCGAGTTCCGTAACAACGGCTATCACGAGCGCGGTCTCATGGCCGCGTCGCAACTCTTGGGCGGCGACGGCTCCGTCTTCGAGCGCGCCACCTACAAGTACGAGTTCCGCGACATCGAGAGTGGCCGGGTGCTGACGCCCGAGCAGACAGCACGCACCGAGGCGGTGTTCCCGGCGCAAGTGGAGGCGCACCAGTACCAGCACGAGGGCGCTCCCGACGCGTTCATCCACACCGTCACCACCCAGGACTACGACACCTACGGTAACGTCATCGCGCTCCATGACGCAGGCGGTCCGGGAGCGAATGACGACTATCGGGCGGAGATCCAATACACGGGCCGGTTGTCCACCTGCCGCGCGCACCACATCGTGGGGGTGGCCGATCGCATCATCGTGCGGGATGCGGCTGGCGCGATCCTGCGCAAGCGGGAGGCCGACGTGGACTGCGCCAGTGGCACGGGCGACGTGCGCCAGATTCGCGTGTCCCTCGACAGTGACACGGTGGCCCACACGGATCTCACCTACGACACCGATGGCAACCTGAAGAGCGTCACCTCTCCCCCCAATCACAACGGCCAGCGCTACCAGCTCCGCTATACCTATGATGACGAGGTGCGGACCCACGTGGTTCGCATTGACGACAGCTTCAACTACTACTCCACGGCCGGGCATGACCTGCGCTTCGGTGCGCCCACGAGCGAGAGCGACATCAATGGCAACCCGGTGCTCACCGAGTATGACGACTTCGGGCGTATCTCGCGTGTCCGTGGGCCGTATGAGATAGAGCGAGGGCTCGATTACACCATCCGTTTCACGTACCGGCCCGATGCCGTGGTGCCCTATGCCACCACCGCGAACATGGATGTGTTCCGCAATGTGGCCGACCCGATCGAGACGGTGACCTTCGTGGATGGCCTCGGCCAGGCCATCCAGACGAAGAAAGATGGGACTCTGCATCGTGGGGTCGATGCCGCGGCCCAGGACGTCATGATCGTGTCCGGCCGCACGCACCTCGATCCGTGGGGCCGGGTGGTCGCGCGGTGGTATCCCACCGAGGAGCCCAAGAGCACGGCGCGCAATCTGGCGTTCACCCGACCCGTCGACACCAGCGCGCCGCCCGCGCGTATCACCCACGACCTGCTCGACCGCGAGCTCCAGGTCGTGATGCCTGATGACGCGCGGACGCAGAAAACCTATGCGCTGGCGCCAGCACTCTCGGGTGGCGGCTTGTGGGCGCTGACCACCACGATCGACGCCGAGAACAACCGCCGCGATGCCCTGCGTGACGCGCGCGAGAACATCCGCGCAGTGGTCGAGCACCTCGATGGGCGGGGGATCACCACGCGCTACGAGTACGATCCGCTCAAGCAGATCCGGCGTGTGCTCGACGCGGCCGGCAATCTCACCCGGTCAGAGTACGACCTGGCCGGCCGGCGAACCGACGTAGTCCATCCCGATAGCGGGCACACCGAGTTGGCCTACGACGAAGCGGGCAATGTCATCCGGCGAATCACAGCCAACCTGCGGCGGGAAGGCGGGGCGATCGAATACCGCTACGACTTCACTCATCTGATCGGGATCCGCTATCCGCGCTACCAGGACAACGACGTGACCTATGCCTGGGGCGGGGCCGCATTGCGTGGCCAGGGCGGCAATCGCGTGGGCCGACTCGTGCGAGTGGACGACAATAGCGGCTTCGAGGAGCGGCGCTACGGCGCGCTTGGCGAGACCACCTACGAGCGGCGCAGCATCGACAGCCGCACCATGGGCAACAGCTCCAATAGCCCCGAGATTTACGTGACGCGGTATCTCTACGATACCTGGGGGCGGCTGCAGCAGCTGGTCTACCCAGATACCGAGGTGCTCACGTATGGCTACGACTCGGGCGGACAGGTGCGTGCAGTCGAGGGCCTGAAGCTGGGAGTCCGGTTCCCGTATGTAACCCGATTGGAGTACGACCGGTTCGATCAACGCGAGTTCCTACAGACCGGGAATGGCATCCGTACGCACTATGACTATGATGCGCGCAGCCGACGGCTCGCTACCCTGGAAGCAGGAGAGTTCCAGCGGCTCACGTACAACTATGACGGTGTTGGCAACATCACCAACTTGGTCAATGACGTCCCGAATGCGAGACCGAACGAGTACGGCGGGCGGGTCGAGCAGCGTTTCGTCTACGACGACCTGTACCGACTGACCAGCGCGACCGGCACATGGTTCCAGCCGCCAGGGAAGCGCAACGAATACTCGTACGCGTTGCACTACGACGATATCCATAACATCCGATCCAAGAACCAGCAGCACTGGGTCCGCAACCGTAGTGACGGCAAACCCATCCCACAGCATAAGACCACCTATGCATGGAATTATGATTACGGCTCCGCCAAGCCGCATGCGGCAACACATATCGGCGACCGGACGTTCTTCTACGATGACAACGGGAACCAGACGGGCTGGGACCACGACCGCAATGGGCAGCGGCGGACGATCGTATGGGATGAAGAGAACCGCATCCGCTCGCTCTCCGACAATGGGCGGACTACACGCTTCGTGTACGACGATGGGGGGGACCGGATCATCAAGACGGGCGCGCAAGGCGAGACCGTCTATGTGAATGACAAGTGGACCGTGAGGAACCGGTCTGTGGGAACCAAGCACGTCTATGTCGGCACAACACGCATTGCGTCCAAGCTGTCACCAGGCGATGCGCACGTGCGGCCGGATGCTCATGACTTGGTTTCCATGATGCTTGGCAAGTGGTGGGATCATCGCTCGGCAAGCGGCCACCAGAGTGGCCGCAATGTGGAGAAGAATCCGCATTATGAAGTGCCAAGCGAGATGCCAGATGATGGAATGCCAGACACCAACTTCCTGTATTTCTATCATCCCGACTACGTCGGCAGCACAAGCTACGTGACAGATGTGGATGGAGAGTTGTACGAGCACATGCAGTACTTCCCGTCCGGTGAGCCGTGGGTGGACCAGAGGTCGAACACGGAGAGACTGCCGCATCTGTTCAGTAGCAAGGAACTGGATCAGGAGACCGACCTCTACTACTACGGGGCACGCTACTACGACCCGCGCTTGGGCCTTTGGGCGAGCACGGATCCCGCCTCCACCAAGTATCTTGAGGGGCAAGTCGGACTTGGGGCGATATATGATCCCATCAACCTATCAGCATACAATTACGCCAAGCACAACTCGCTGAAGTACACCGATCCCGACGGTCAAATCCCATTGCTTGTGGTTGCGTGGGTGGCTTTCGAGATAGGGTCAGCCGCCTACGATGCGTACAGCGCATACAAGACGATGCAAGATCCACATGCCACCAGGACAGACAAGGCCATCGCTGTTGGCGGTGTATTGTTGTCGGCAGTCGCCCCGGGTGGTGGCTACGGGACGGCTGGCAAGGTGAGTAAAGAGGTTGTTGAGCAGGCATCAACGCGAATCGCAAAGCATGGAGCGGAGCCTGGGAAGGTACTGCTCGACAGCAATGTGCTAACCGGCTTGAAGGCAGATCCAACGCTAGGAGGCCGGATCAAGCCAGACGAGGCAGGAGTCATCTCCTACGTTTCCATCCCGGAGATGACCAATGCGGTGAAACACGGAAATCTGAAAGGAGTTCCCAGGGCCGCACATGATCTACCAGTGCTCAAGTCACGACCATCTCTTGATAAGCGTATAAACATTCGAGGGATGCTCCCTGACCGACCAGGGAGATTTGGTGATGGAATCATAGGTGCACAGGCTCTTGAGAATGGCCTGCCGCTTGTAACAAATGACAAGGCGCTACGCAAAGCCGTCCAGTCGCTTGGAGGCGAGGTGAGATGATCATCGAATCGGAACTCTTGCTTGAAGAGGGGACTCCGCTCTCCATTTCTGCTGACTGCGCTTGCTCTGATACTGGGATGATCACCGTTATGGCTCGGCCCGCCAAGGGCTCGCGCCGTGTCGATGTAGAGGTTCGGGCAGGCCAGCAAAGCTGGGTTGAGAAGGAGTTTGCCGAGGTTCAATTCGAGCCCACTGCAGGCAGGGTCCGCCCAGTACTTCCGATTGTCTGTTTTCGAGAGAACGGATCGACGGCAGTGCTCCTCGGAGGGAGTCGATGGCTCTCTATAAACCTGCTGAATGGCCATGTTAATGCTCGCATAGACCTGAATCGCTCCAGTAGTGAGGACTCGGGCTTCTATCGGCAACAATTCCTAGAGACGAGGCAAGGGTTCGTAGGCATTTATGAAAGCGGTGTCTTGGCGTTCAAGCCCAATGGGGAATTGCGCTGGCATGTTCGAAAGCATTGGGATGATGAGTTCGTAGGCGAGCGCTCCGGGGAACTCGTATTCATGAGGGAAGAAAAAAGCTCTTTTGTCATTGATTTAGATACTGGCAGGGAAAGAGAGCTATGAACCCGAACCATTGGCACTGGTGCCCAGCCCATGGGCACGAATAGACCGTGTTTCTGAATGGTAAAATCTGGACAGGCTCCCGCATCTCAATGAACCCCCTGGCCTTCATCGGAGCCCCGGTTTTGATGCTCGCGCGCACGGTGCGGGCGAGCGTGCGCCACGGCCTGTCCTGGCGCGAGTGCCTGCACCAGCTGCACGAGACGGGCTCGCGCAGCATGTGGCTGGTGATGTCGGGGATGGCCTTCTTCGGGGCGGTGCTGGTGACGTTCGCGGACAGCCAGGCGCGCAAGGTGACGGGAAACCTGCCGGTGGTGGGCCCGCCCTACTTCGAGCTGCTGGTGCGCGAGTTCGGCCCGGTGGTGTCGGCGCTGCTGTCGGCGGCGCGCGGCGGGGCGAGCCACAGCGCCGAGCTATCCACCATGAGCGTCAACGAGCAGGTGGAGGCGCTGGAGATGTCTGCGGGAGACCCGTACGCGGACCTGGTGGCGCCGAGGGTGGTGGCGGGGCTGGTGGGGGTGCCGCTGCTGTGCATCGTGGGGACGATGGCGGCGACGCTGTCGGCGGTGGCCACGGCGAGCTGGGCCTTCGGGGTGGACGGAACGGCCTTCATGGACGCGCGATTCGTGGACAGGTGGGACGTGCTGGCGGGGCTGGCGAAGGGGGTGGGCTGCGGCCTCTACATTCCGCTGGCGGCGGCGGTGGCGGGCCTGTCCGCGCGCGGCGGCGCCGAGGCGGTGGGCGAGGCCACCACGCGCGGGGTGGTGGCGGCGTGCTTCGGCTGCCTGCTGATCGCCTTCGTGGTGGCGCTCGGCTTCCAGGCGATGGGGGTGTGAGTGGGGATGCTGCGCTTCTCGGAGGTGGTGGTGACGTTCGAGTCCGGCCGGCAGGTGCTGACGGGGCTGAGCGCGGAGCTATCCACGCGCGAGCTGACCTTCGTGGCCGGTGCGAGCGGCGCGGGCAAGAGCGTGCTGTGCCGGCTGGCGGTGGGGCTGCTGAAGCCGGAGACGGGCCGGGTGGAGCTCCTCGGCGAGCGGGTGGACGCACTGCCCGAGCGCGCCCTGCGGGCCCTGCGCCAGCGGGCGCCGTACCTGGTACAGGGCCCGGCGCTGCTGGACTGGCGGACGCTGCGGGAGAATGTGGCGATGGCGGCCCCGGGCCTCTCGCCGGAGGCGGTGCTCGAGGCCCTGGCCCAGGTGGGGCTGGAAGCGGCGGCGGATCGGCTGCCCACCGAGCTGGGGCCCGGGGCGAAGAAGCGGGCGGCGATTGCCCGGGCGCTGGCGCTGCGGCCGGAGTACCTGCTGCTGGACGAGCCTACCACGGGGCTGGACCGGAGGGCGGCGGCGCAGGTGGAGGAGGTGCTCGCCTCGGTGAAGGCGCGGGGGCTGGGCGCGCTGGTGGTGTCCCATGACTACCGACTGTTGCGGACGCTAGCGGACCGGGTGCTGGTGGTGGGTGGGGGGGGCTGCGCCTTCCTGGGCACACCGGAGGCGTTCCTGGCATCCTCGGAGCCGGAGCTACGGGCCCTGACGGCGCCCTTCCTGGAGAGCGCATCGGATGGATGAGCGTCGTTTGGAGATGAAGGTGGGCGCGCTGGTGCTGGCGGCGCTGGTGGGCGTGCTCGGACTGCTGTGGCTGATGGGCGAGCTGACGCTGAGCCGCGACCCGGTGCTCTCGGTGGACTTCAGCCACACGGGCAACGTGACGAAGGGCGCGCCGGTGAAGCTGGGGGGCGTGGTGGTGGGCCGGGTGGAGGAGATCCACCTGGAGCCGGACCGGCGGGACGCGCAGGGCCGGCCGTTGCCGGTGCGGATGGGGCTCTCGGTGAAGCCCGAGGCGATGGTGGCGCTGCGGGAGGACACGCGGGTGACGGTGGCCACGGTGGGGCCACTCGGCGAGCCGTACCTGGAGCTGAACCCAGGCTCCGCGGCCTCGCCTCCCCTGCCCTCCTCTGGAGGCTCGCTGCGGGGCACGGACGCACCCCGGTTGGATCTGGTGGCCCAGCAGCTCTCGGCTTTCCTGGACGTGGCGAGCGGCGCGCTCGCGGAGGATCCGGAGGGAATGCGCAACCTGGCCAGCAACCTGTCGCGGCTGACGGGCACGTTGGCCGGCGTGCTGAGTGACAACCGGGGCGACATCAAGACGCTGACGGGCGAGCTGACCGCGGCGGCGAAGGACCTGCGGATGCTGGCGAAGGTCACGCGCGAGGCCATGCAGCCCGGAGGCACGGGGGCTCGGCTGCTGGGCGACGCGGCGGAGACGGCGGCATTGATGAAGCGGGAGCTGCCCGGCCTCTCCGGCTCGGCGGCGAAGACGCTCAACGGGCTGTCGATGATGACGGGCGGGCTCGACGCGAAGGATGGCGAGCGGCTGAAGCTGGCGCTGGAGCGCTACACGGCGGCGGGCGAGAAGCTCGACCAGATGGCCGCGAAGGCGGATCGGCTGCTCGCGCGCATCGAGGCCGGCGAGGGCACGGTGGGTGCCCTGCAGAAGGACAAGCAGGTGTACGACGATCTCAAGACCCTGTTGTCGGACCTGCGCAAGCACCCGTGGAAGATGCTCTGGAAGGAGTGACGTCCCCCGCCCTCTCGTAGAGGGCGAGAGAGCGTCCGCGGTTACTGCTGGTTGCTCGCCGCCTGCGTGGCCTTGCCCGTCGCGTACTGGGTGAGGATCTGGTTCATGTCCATCGTCTGCAGCGAGGCCCCGCCGCGCCCGCCGCTGGGCATGAAGATGATCTGCTTGCCCATCAGCGCCTCGGCGATGCGCATCTTCACCATCGTCCGGCCGCCCGCGCCCGCCATCGCCTCGTTCTCCTTGGCGATACCCTTCGACTTCGCCTCGGCCTCCTTGAGGATCGCCGTCGCCTCGTTCGTGGCCCGCACCAGCTCCGCGTCCGCCGCCAGCTTCGTCTGCTCCAGCTCACCGTTCGCCTGGGCGATCTTCTGCGACACCGTGCCCTTGGCCGACTCCAGGTTGCGCTTGGCCTCCTCCGCCGCCGCCTGCGCCTCCGAGCGCAGCTTCTCCGCCGTCTGCTCCGCCAGCTTCTTCTCGCGAATCACCTTCTCGTACTCGGGGTTGAAGCGGTGCTCCTGCAGAATCACCTGCTCCACGATGACGCCCTCGGGCTGAAGCGCATTCTCCAGCAGCTTGCGCGCGCTCTCGGCCGCCGCGAAGCGCTTGTCCGCCGTGTAGAAGTCCTCCGAGCGCAGCACGTTCAACGCGTCGCGCACCAGCGCCCGCGTCGCCGGCCGAACCAGCCGGTTCTCCACGTCCATCGTCGTGCGCCCCACCTTCTGCATCAGGTGCGGCGCCTTCGCGGGATCGATGCGCCAGGCCACCGTCACGTCCACCGCGATGTCGTTGCCGTCCACCGTCTTGAACTCGATGTCGTCCGTGCGGCCCTTCTCCCCCTCGGCCTTCGCACTCATCCGCAGGTTTTGCAGCTTCGTCTCGAAGGTGTCCCAGTCCGTGGAGAACGGCGGGAAGAAGAAGTACGTGGCGCCCGGCGCGTACGTCTCCGGCTGCACGCCCCGCGAGCCCATCAGCGTGAACTTCCGCGTGAGCACGCCCACCTCGTTCGCCTCCGTCGAGTGGCACGCGCAACCCTGCACCACCGGCAGCGCCAGCAGCACGAACAACCCCAGCATCCGCAAGTCCATGCGCTTCATGGCTCTCACATCCCCTTCACATCGAAGCGCCGGAGCGCCGCGTTGAGATCCAACGGGTTCACTCCGCCCTCGCCATCCGTGGGGACCACGATGACCTGCGTGCCACCCAGCACGTCCGCCATCTTCAGGCCCACCATGTTCTCGCTGCCCGCCCCGCGCAGCGCCGCGTTCTCCAGCTCGATTCCCTTGGCCCGGGCCAGCTTCACTACCAGGTCGCCCTCGGCCGCCTTGGTGCGCCGGTACAGATCCGCCTCCGAGCGCAGCTTGGCCACCTCCGCGTCTCCGCGCGACAGCTCCACCTGCACCGTCGCCTGGCCCACGGCGATGATCTTGTTCTTCTCCGCCTCGGCCTGCGCCGCCGCGGCCTCCGCCATGTTCTTGAAGACGGACTGGTCCTGGATCTTCCGCTGCTCGATGGCCTGCTGGTAGCGCGAGTCGTACCGGTACTGCCGCAGTAGCACGTGCGTCACCCGGATGCCCTTGGGCTCCAGCTCCGAGATCAGCAGCTTCTGCGCCTGGGACACCGCCTTGTCGCGCCGGTCTCCCTTGTAGAAGTCATCCGCGTCCATCTCGCCCAGCGTCCGGCGCAGCACCTGCTCCGCGCGCGGAATCACCGCCGAGTCCTCGTACAGCCGCCCCGGGCCAATCTGCGTCATCACCTTGTACGGATTCTCGATGCGGTAGAGCACCGTGACGTCCGCGGACACCGTGTAGCCCTCGGACGTCTGGATCCGGATGGCCCGCACCACGCGGTGATCCGCGCCCTCGCCCACCTCGGCGGGGTTGTCCGCCATCTCCAGCAGCTGCAGATCCGTGGGGAAGCGGTGCATGCGCTCGGCCCCCGGCGTCACCCAGTGCAGGCCCGGTCCGTACACCGTGTCCCGGATGCCCTTGCCTCCACCCAGGATGACCTGCTTCACCCCGCTCTCGGCGGGCCGGATGTAGACGGTGCACACGTTGTACGCGAACAGGCCACCGAACAGCAGCACGCCCACGGGCCAGAGCTTCCGCGTCCGCGGCTGCTTCAGCGCCGCGAGGATTTGATTTCCCGCCTTGCTCATACCTTCTCCTTCGAAGAGGACTCACCGCTCCGCGCCGGGAAGTCCGGCTCGGAGAGTCGCTCGAGGGCCGGTGGGACGGACTCGTCCAGCGGCCGGTACGCCTCGAGCTGTTGCTGTTCCACACCCATGTCCCGCACCAATATGTCGAGCTGCCGCCGGTAGCGGCGCTCGTAGAAGGACTCCTGCATGTCCGGCAGGAAGGGCCCGAAGAGGATGAGCGCGAAGGGCAGCGGCTCGAGCCAGTCCGGTACCGCCGTGACGGCCACCATCACCGCCGCGGCGATCCCCGCCCCCGTGTACGCCGCGCGCGAGAGCAGATCCCCCCCGCGCCACACCCCGTATTTGCGCCGCTGCAGCGCGTGGTGCTCCCGGGCCAGCTGGAAGTAGCGCGGCAACGCCACCGTATAGACGCTGCGCTCCAGGCGTGCCCAGTAGCCGGGATCCGCCGCCACCTCGGCGAAGCGCCCGGCCACGTCGGCCAGCGCCAGCCGCGCCTCGGCCCGCAGCTGCGCCTCCACCTCACCGTCCCACTCTCCGAACCCGGGTCGGCGCCGCTCCAGCCACGTCAGCACGTGCTCGGTGACCTGGGGCAGCCGGAAGCGATCGGGATACACGCGGGAGTTCCCCCTAAAGGCCGCGCAAGCGGCGGCTCGCTGAGTCTTCCATGTGTGTCCATTCCCACACAATGCCCGGCCGCCCCACGCACCCCCAGGCGATCCGGATCGGACCGAGCGCTCCATTCAGGTGCGCCGGAATGGAGCAGCCGATCAGCCCTACCGCCCTGGATTCCCAGCAATTCCGGCCATTTGACGTTGGCAACGTCCTTGCTTTTCCAGGGACACAGGAGGGCGGCCGGTCTGGACCGCCCCAGCCTTCGAGGAGGAGCGACCATGGAAGTGCGATTCTACGGAGTGAGGGGGAGCATCGCGGTGTCGGGGGCGCACGCGGCGCGGATCGGGGGCAACACCTCGTGCCTGGAGGTGGTGAGCCAGGGGCACCGGCTGATCCTCGACGCGGGCACGGGCATCCGGGCGCTGGGCGAGGCGATGATGCGCGAGGGCGCGCCGCAGAAGGCCACGCTCTTCTTCTCGCACCTGCACTGGGACCACGTGCAGGGCTTCCCCTTCTTCACGCCGGGCTACCTGCCCACCACGGAGCTGACGCTGTACGGCCCGGGGACGGACGGGGCGCAGGCGCTCGAGTCGGTGCTGGCCAGGCAGATGGAGCCGCCCAACTTCCCGGTGCCGCTGTCCACCATGCGCTCGCGGATGACGTTCGGCTCGGCGCTGCACGGGCGCACGGTGGAGGTGGGGCCCTTCCGGGTGACGCCCTTCGACGCGCCGCACCCCCAGGGGTGCCTCGCCTACCGCGTGGAGGCGGACGGCCACAGCTTCGTCTACGCCACGGACATGGAGATCTCCCTGGCCACGTTGGATCCGCGGGTGGCGAAGTGGATGGAGGGCGCGGACGCGCTGTGCCTGGACGCCCAGTACACCCCGGACGAGTACAACGGGAAGAAGGGCATCCCGAAGAAGGGATGGGGACACTCCACCATGGTGGACGCCGCCCAGGTGGCCTCGGCGGTGCACGCGCAGCGGCTGTTCCTGTTCCACCATGACCCGGCCCACAACGACGAGCAGGTGGAGAACATGGCCGAGGAGGCCCGCAACCACTTCGCCGCCACCGAGCCGGCGCGCGAGGGCAAGCGCATCGTGCTCGGGGCCGCCTGCGCATGAGCCGGAGGGGCACATGGGCCCGCACTGCGATAGTGTCTCGCTGGACTTCGAGCTTCCCCCCCTCCCCGTCATGGCCTCTACCCCGGACATCAGCCAGGTACTGCTCCCGATCGGAGGGCTCGTCGGACGGGAGATCGATCTCGATGCGTTCCTCCAGACGTTGATGGATCGCATCGCGGTGACGATGCAGGCGGACCGGGGAACGCTGTGGTTGTTGGATCCGGCGCGAGGCGAGCTCTTCTCGAGGGCAGCACACCTGCCCGAGGTGTCTCAAATCCGGGTGAAGGTGGGCCAGGGCGTGGCCGGCTACGTGGCCGAGCGCGGCGAGCCGGTGAACATGCCGGACGCCCGGGGAGAAAGCCGCTTCTTCGCGGACATCGACCGGCTGACGGGCTACCGCACCACGACGATGCTCGCGGTGCCGCTGCGCGACACGGACGGGGACATCTACGGCGTGCTGCAGGTGCTCAACCGGCGCGGTGGAGGGCGCTTCACGGACGATGACGTGGAGCGCCTCATGGCCATCGCGGTGCAAGTGAGCCACGCGCTGCAGAGCACCAGCCTGTACCAGGAGCTCAAGCGGGCGAAGGAGCAGCCGCACGCGCCGGTGGGCTACTTCTTCAACCGGATCATCGGCGAGTCCGAGCCGCTCAAGGTCATCTACCGGCTCATCCAGAAGGCGGCGCCCACGGACGCCACGGTGCTGCTGCGGGGCGAGAGCGGGTGCGGCAAGGAGCTGTTCGCGCGGGCGGTGCACGTCAATGGGCCGAGGCGGGACCAGCCCTTCGTGAAGGTGGACTGCGCGGCGCTGCCAGCGTCGCTGATCGAGAACGAGCTGTTCGGCCACGAGAAGGGAGCCTTCACGGGGGCGGACCACCGGATGCCGGGCAAGTTCGAGGCGGCGGATGGCGGCACGGTCTTCATCGACGAGATTGGTGAGCTGCCGCTGCCGGTGCAGGGCAAGCTGCTGCGGGTGCTGCAGGACCGGGAGTTCGAGCGGGTGGGCGGCACGCAGACGATCAAGGTGGACGTGCGGATCGTCGCGGCGACGAACCGGGATCTGGTGAAGATGGTGGCGGAGGGGAAGTTCCGGGAGGACCTGTACTACCGCATCAAGGTGGTGGAGCTGGTGCTGCCGCCGCTGCGCGAGCGCGGTGGGGAGGACATCGAGCGGCTGACGCGGCATTTCATCGCGGCGTCGGCGAAGCGGCACCGGCTGCCGCCGCCGAGGCTGAGCGGGGTGGCGCTGGAGCGGCTCAAGCGCTACCGGTGGCCGGGCAACGTGCGCGAGCTGGAGAACTGCATCGAGAGCGCGGTGGTGCTGTGCGAGGGGGAGATCCTCGAGGAGCACCTGCCGCTGCCCAAGGTGGTGGGCGCGCCACTGGCCCCGGTGGAGGCCGGTGAGGCCGCGGTGGCCGAGGGCGGCACGGGCGAGCTGCTGCCGCTGGCCGAGGTGGAGAAGCGGCACATCCTGCGGGTGCTGGACTCGGTGAAGGGCAACCGGACGGCCGCGTCGAAGGTGCTGCAGATCGGCCGCAACACGCTGGGCCGGAAGCTGAAGGAGTACGGCATCGCCGACGAGGGGTAGCCCCGATGCTCGGGCACGGGGCGCGCGGACGGGGTGCCCCCGCCGCCCTCTTGGCAGGTCCCTCTCACGTCCTCATCCCTGAAGGATGAGCCGGAGGGATTCCATCGCCACGAGGTGAACACCGGGAGGGGTACCGCCACGAGGCGTTCGCGCGCCGGTCGCTCGCCCTGCTGTTGATCGTGGGACTGGGCGTGGCGCTCACCGCGGGTCTGATCGTGTTCGACCAGCGGGCTCGTCACGGCCAGGAGCAGGAGGCCCTCGCCCAGCAGGCCGCTCGTGCCAACAAGCTGGCGTCCGAGCTGGGGGCCCAGCTCCACGCCGCGGAGCAGCTCCTGGACACCCTGGCCTCGCTCGCCGGCCCCCTCCGGGAGCAGCGTGAGGTCGAGGAGTTGCTCCGCCGGGTCCTGCCCTCTGCTCCGGCGCGCATCGTCTATGGGGTTGGGGTGTGGTTCGAGCCCGGCCGGTTCGCGCCCGGCGTGCGCTACATGGGCCCCTACGTCCACCACAGCCTGGAGGGCGGGCCCCTGGTTCTCACCTACGAGTGGTCCACGCCCGCGTACGACTACCCCCAGCAAAGCTGGTACCAGCGGGCGCGGCAGCAGAACGGGCGCATTTTCATCTCCGAGCCCTACTTCGACATGGACCTGACGTACGTGTCCCTGGTGCGGACCTTCTTCGATGACGAGGGCCAGCCGCGCGGGGTGGTGAGCCTGGACATCACCCTCCCCCTATTGGGAGAGGTGGTCCGTCAGGCCAACGTCTCCCCCACGGAGACCCTCTATTTCGTCAGCCGTTCCGGCGCGCTCATCGCGCACCCCCGGCACGAGGAGCTCCTCACGTGGGCGCGCGGGCACGGACGCCCCGTGCGGTGCCTGGCCGAGCTCACCCTCGAGGATCTGCGAGCCTGGGAGCGGGAGCTCGGATTGGAACGTGGGTGGAGGACTGTCGAGGTGAGCGTCGCCAGTGCGGGCTGGAGGGTGTTCGCCTCGACGAAGGAGGACGCGCTCTTCAAGGACGTGCGCCGCCAGCGAGGGTTGGTGGTGGCCCTGGGCCTCCTGTTGTGGGCGGGGCTGGGCGCGAGCGGAATGGTCATGGCCCGCTCGGAACGGACCCGGGTCCTGGCGCGCACACTCGCCGAGCGCCAGCGCCAGGAGGAGGAACGGCGGCGGCTGCTCACCCAGGTGCGGCGGCGCTCGGCGGAGCTCCAGGCCATCATCGAGAGCATGGTCGAGGCCGTCATCGTGCTCGACTCCGAGGGAACCGTCACCCTCGCCAACCGGGCCGCGCTGGCGCTGTTCGGGATCTCGGCGCGCGCGGGCTACCGCCTCGACACCGCCTACCGGGAGCTGAACCCCAAGGAATTGGAGGGGCAGGAGCTTGCCTTCAACGCCCTGCCCCTCTCCCGGGCCTTGAGGGGTGAGCAGGTGGACGACACGGATATTGTCATCACCCTGCCCCCGCTGGACCGGAGGCACGTGCTGCGGGTGAACGCCGCGCCCATCCGGGACGAGTCGGGCCACGTCGTCGCAGCCGTGGCGGTAGGGCGCGACATCACCCAGGCCATCGAGCTGGAGCGCCTCCAGGGCGAGTTCGTGAAGATGGCCGCGCACGAGCTGAAGACGCCCCTGGCGGTGATGAAGTCCTTCGCCCAGCTCGCCTGCCGGACCGCGCATCCGCCTCCCGCGCTGCGCCGACAGCTCGAGGGCATCAGCGTGGGTGTGGATCGGATGGACCGGGTGGTGCGCACGTTGCTGGATGCCTCCCAACTCCAGCTCGGCCGGTTGCATTTCGAGAAGAAGGAGCTGCGCCTGCGCGCGTTGGTGGAGGTGGCCGCCGCGCGCACCGCCACCCGTCATCCGCGCAATCCGATCCACGTCCAGCCGGGACCGGACGCATGGGTGCTGGGCGATGCGGCGCGGCTGGAGCAGGTGCTCACCGAGTTGATGGACAACGCCGCGCGCTACTCGGCCGCGGGGACCCCCGTGAAGGTGTCCCTCACCCTGGACGGAGGTGAGGTGGAAGTCGCCATCCAGGACGAGGGCATCGGCATCGCGGAGGAGCGGCGGGAGCGGATCTTCGAGCGCTTCTACCGCGCGCATGCGGGGACACCCCATGATCGCGGCGGCATGGGCCTGGGGCTGTACCTCTCGCGAGGCATCCTCCTGCTGCATGGAGGCCGGGTGGAGCTGGAGAGCCAGGAGGGCAAGGGCACCCACGTGCGCTGCCGCCTGCCGCGACTCCCCGAGCAGCAGCTCGCGCCGGAGGTGGCCTCGATGGGCGGGAAGCCGACGGAGTACGGAATCGCGGACGAAGGTTGAGCCCCCCTCCCCTCTCCCTCTGGGAGAGGGCTTTCCAGGCGGCCCGCGCGAAGGGCCGCCGGAAGGCCTCGGGCTCAGAAGCTCAGGATGGCACCCGTCTCGAGGCCCAGCGCGGTGCGATCCGGATCGAAATTCGGCGCGTCCGCCGCCTGCAGCCGGTGGTGCGACTGGAAGAGGAAGCCCTCCAGCACGAAGGCCAGCCTGCGGTTGGGCTTGAGCTCGTAGCCCAGGCGCACCGTGCCGTTGTGCACCAGACCCGGACCGGTGCCCGAGAGGGTGGGACCACCGGTGGCGGGGTTGTCGTAGCTGGGCACCACCTTCGAGGCGTCGAGCACCTTCTGGTAGCCCGCTATGCCGTAGACGGCGTGCATGCCCGTCAACACCTGGCGGACCGAGATGTAGCCACCCACGTCCCGCAGGTCATCGCTCGCGCGGCCCTGCGCCAGCGTCAGCAGACCCAGGTTGGCGGAGTTCTGCCCGAAGTTGAGCTCCACCCGGATGTTGGTGTTCTCGGAGGGCACGAGCTCGGAGAAGAGCGCGGTGGAGAAGGCAGCGGCGTAGCGCTCGCCCGTGCTCCGGAAGTTGAAGGGAAGCCGCGTGGCGATGGCCGAGACACCGGCCCGGCTCTTGCCGAACTTGTAGGTGCCGCGCACCGCCAGGGTGGGAAGGGCGCCAATCTCGAGGGCCGCGTCCTTGGGCGTGGCGTTGGGGGCGGGGAAGCCCACCGCCGCGCCCAGCTCGAAGCTCGGCGCGGTGTAGAAGTACTTGAACTGCTGGCGCATGAAGCTGCTGTTGCCCGCCTGGAAGAGCCCGCCCACCAGGTTGATGCCGTGCGGATTGAGGGGGGCGTTCAGATCCCAGTCCTGCCCCAGGGACACGGTGTGGCCGGGAAGGAAGGTGTAGTCCACGTGCGCGATGCGCAGCCGGGGCAGGCTGGCCACGGTGGGCGTGGCCTTGGTGAAGTCCACGAAGTCGATCTCGACCTGCGCCCTCAGGGGCCCCTTCTCGTTGAGCCAGAAGCCCACGCGCGACTGCGCCACCTGGAAGGAGTGGCGGGTCGCCTCCGGGAAGTTGGCATAGACGGGGTTGCCCGCGGCGGTGCTGGCCGACTCGTTGGGCTGGTTGTAGGACTCCAGCGCGCTGTCCGCCATCACGAAGCGCGGGTTGAGGATGCCGTAGAACCGGAAGAGGTTCTCGTCGTGCTCGGCGGCGGCCGGGGTTGGCGGAGTGGCGACGGCCGGGGGCGGAGTCGGCGTCGGAGCGGGCTGGGTGGCGGACGGGGGGGGGGCGTCACCGGTGCCGGGAGTCTGGGCCAGTGCGTGGGTGGCCGAACAGATTCCCCCCGAGACGATCAATGCGGCGAGTCGAGCATTCTTCATGGCTGCCCTGGGGTTGTGGGGTCAATGGATGCCGGGAGGCTGCGAACGCCACCTCCGTACCATTGAAGCCTACCCTCTGGCCGCCCCAAGCTGCCGCACCATGTCCGGTGTGGTTTCGTCACCGCTGTTTCCGTCGGTAACAGAACGCCCTGGATGGGGCAAAGCACCCCTTGGGGGCGGATTGCCTCAGCCCGCGAGCACCCAGGCCGCGGCCACGGTGAGCCCACCGGCCAGCGCGAACAGCTTCCACGCCCGCCGCGCCAGCACCGTCCCCGTCCCCTCGCCCGCGTTGCCCAGGATGACCATCGCCGGTCCCCCCTGCTTCCCGCGCAGCTCATAGACGCCCGGCACCGGCCCCTGCCTCAGCTCGCCCACCACCAGGCACTCCTCGCCGAGCCGCCCCACCCGCTCGTACGAGAGCGACTCCTCCACCACCCGGCCCTCCGCCGGCACGCCCGTGCCCGTCTCCGCCAGCGGCTTGCCCATCTGGCAACGGAGGATCCGCACCGGCGCCAGCAACAGCTTCGGCGAGAAGCTCACCGCCGCCTCCGCGCTCTCGCCCCTCACCTGCAGCAGCGGCGCGTACGCCCGTTCCACCGACAGCAGCGGTCCCTTGCTCCCGTCCGGCATCACCTCGCGCAACTCCGCCTCGTAGAAGGCACACACCACTCCGCCCGGCGACGTCACCTGATCGCTCGACGCCAGCCGGCCCCGGTACACGCCCCACCCCGGAGAGCGGCCCTCACGCAGCGCCGCCACACCCTCGTCGATACTCCGGGGCGCTTCGGCCCGCAGCGCATCCGCGCGCACCCATACCCGGGAGCCCGCCACCGCCAGCCCCGCCGCCGCCACCAGCAGCGCGAAGCCCAGCCCGTCCCCCAGAGAGCTCGGGGACACCCACATGAAGGGCCCGACGCGGTAACGCAGCGTGACAATCGCGAAGAGCACCGACAACAGCCCGAACCACGCCATCGGCCACTGCGGCATGAAGACCCGAGCGTCCTTGCGGCCAAAGGCGAATGCCGCGACCACCAGCGCACCCAGTCCCGCCGCGTACAGCGGGGCGAATGCCCACCGCAAGTCCATGGCTTCCCCTCGACCCTGGAGTCAAAACCGCGCGGCCGAAGGTGGGGACGCCTTTCTCATTGCGCAAGAGCACACCCGGGCATGCCCTCGTGCACCCCCGGACATGGGCTCGTCCCGCGGGACGAGTCCTCCCGTCACTCCTGTTGGGTTTCCGCCACCTTGTCGTTGGCGGACTTCTTCGTCGGGACGCCGCGCACCACCAGGTCATCGAAGGTGCAGACCAGGTTGCGGCACCCCATGGCCACCTTCGCCGAGCGCCCCTGGAAGCCCTCCAGGAACTTGTGCGCGAAGGGCTCGGAGGAGCCGTTGAGGTACGCGTTCACGTCCACGCCGTTCTTCTTCTTCTTGAGCTGCAGCTTCACGCGGAAGGTTCCCGAGGGCACCGGCGTCTCGTCCTCCACCAGGCTCTCCACGTCCTGCGCACTGTTGCCCGCCACGAGCTGTCCATCCGCGGTGGTGTACTTCCAGCCCAGCCGCATGCCCGCTTCCGGGATGGCGAAGACGGATACCTGCAGGCCCGTGACGCGGTAGGCCAGCTCGGCGTAGTGCTGCGCGTCCGGCTCCTCGGCGTAGCCCTTGCCCAGTGAGCTCACGCTCATCAGCGCCTCGACGGAGAAGTCGTCGCTGGAGAAGTAGCGGTCAGAGAGATACGCGCGCGGAATCAGCTTCTCGCCGGTGGACTCATCGCCGCCCTGGATCACCTGGAGCAGTCCGTTCTCCAGCTTCCACGTCCCCGCGTGGGCGTTGAGCTCCTCCCCCTTGCCCTCCACGAAGTCCACCCGCAGCCGCACCTTCCCGTCCGTCTGCTCCTCCAGCATCGAGGACACGAACAGATCTCCATCCGTGTTGGCCGGCCACGGCTTGTCCGCCGACACCGGCCGGGGAAGCCACGTGCCGAGCACCCACTTCGTGTCGCCCCATTGGAAGAGGGTCACCGGGCCCAGCGCCTGCCTCGCCCCGGCGAAGATCACCACCAGGCCGCCCAGCACCGAGAGCCCCGCCCGCACCTTGCGCCAGCCCGAGCTCAGCCGGCTGCGCACCGGGCTCAGCGCCTCCTGGGCCCGCAGCGCCCCCGGCGGCAGCGAGGTGCTCGACACGAGCCCCTCCAGCACCTGGCACAGCTCGGCGGCCCTCTGGTAGCGCGCCTCGGGCTCGTTCTCCAGCAGCCGCGCCACTACCTCGTCCACCCGCGCGTCCAACCCCTGCACGCGCTCGGACGGCAGCTTGAAGCGCCCCACCGGTATCTCGCCCGTGAGCATCTCGTAGAGCACCACGCCGAACGAGAAGAGATCCGCGCGCCCGTCCACGTTCTTCGCGTCCCGGCGCTGCTCCGGGGCCATGTAGTTGAGCGTCCCCATGGCCACCGCCGTGGCGGTGAGCTGCAGCCGCGAGTCCGGACTGCGGATGCCCGCCAGCCCGAAGTCCGCCACCTTCACGTGCCCGCGCCTGTCCAGCAGGATGTTATCCGGTTTCAGGTCGCGGTGGATGATGTCCTTGTCGTGCGCGCACTCGATGGCCCGCGCCACCTGCAGCGCCAGGCGCAGCGCCTCGGGAGGCGACAGCTCGCGCATCACGTCGCGCAGCGAGCGCCCCTCCACGTACTCCATCACGAAGTAGTAGTGCTCCCCCGCCACCCCGCGATCGATGATCTGCACGATGTTGGGGTGGTTGAGCGCCGCGAGCGCCGTGGCTTCCTTGTCGAAGCGCGTGACGAACTCGGGATCCTTCGCCAGCCGCGGCGGCAGCACCTTCACCGCCACCATGCGGTGCAGCGACTTCTGCCGCGCCAGCCACACCTCGCCCATGCCGCCCCGGCCCAGCACGCGCACCAGCTCGTAGCCCGGCAGCTCCACCAAGCCGCCCACGAACGTGCCCTCCCCTTCGGGCGTCCGCAGCTCCAGGGCCGTGCCCGCCGAGGGCAACGAGGGCCGTACCAGCGTGGGCGCGGACAGCTCCGGCTCCAGCTGGGAGGCCGGCACGGTCCGCACCGGGAAGCGGGCACCGCAGGCACACGCCACCTCGTGGCCGTCCGCGAGGACGCTCACATCGTGTGCACGCGCACAGCTGGGGCAGTTGACGGTCTTCATCGCTGGGAGTTGGTGATCTCCAACCCGATGACGCGGAAGGGCTGGACACCCTTCTCCTTGCCCTTCACCTGGGTGACGGGCAGGGGCTCCACCTCGAAGCCGGTGCCGGCCTTCTGCACGGTGCTCTGGTTGGCCACCACCTCGCCCCCCTTGGCCAGACCGCACAGGCGCGAGGCCGTGTTCACCGTGTCGCCAATGGCGGTGAACTCATGGCGCTCGGTGCTGCCCATGTAGCCCACGACCGCCTGGCCGGTGTTCACGCCGATGCCCACCTCAATGGGACGCTTGCCCGCCGCCATGCGCGAGCCGTTGAGCACCTCCACCGCGTCCTGCATCTCCAGCGCCGCGCGCAACGCCCGCGCCGGATCGTCCGCGTGCGGCGAGGGAGGACCCCACACCGCCATCACGCAGTCGCCGATGAACTTGTCCAGATTCCCCTCGTGACGGAACACCACGCCCGCCATCAGGGTGAAGAACTCGTTGAGCATGGACACCACCTCCTGCGGAGACTCGTTCTCCGACAGGGTGGTGAAGCCCCGGATGTCCGCGAACAGGCACGTCACTTCCGCCAGCCGGCTCTGCCTCAGGTCCTCGGTCTCGCCGCGAATCACCGCCTCGGCCACCGCCCGCGACAGGAAGCGGCTGAGCTCGGCGCGGGTGATGGCTTCAGCCTGGATCTGCTCGCCCAGGGCCGCGTTCTCCAGGGCGATGGCCGCCTGCGCCGCGATGCCCGAGAGGATGGTCAGATCCTTCTCCGAGAAGGCGTTGGTCTGCTGGCGCGAGTCCAGGAAGAGCACCGCCTCGAGCTTGCCCTTGGCGAGCAGCGGCACCGCCATGGCCGAGCGGATGCCCTGCGCCACGATGCTCTCCGAGGAGGAGAAGCGCTCGTCGATGATGGCGTCCGCGGTGAGCACGCCCTTCTTCGTCTCGGCCACCTTCTGCAGCACGGTGTCGGAGACCATGACGTTGGGCGGGCTGCCCTGCCGGTGCTTCATCGCCACCGGGGAGAACTGGCCGTCCCCGCCCGGCTTGAGGATGACGCCGTGGTCCGCCGCCAGCAGCTGGAAGGCCACCGAGAGGATCTGCTCGAAGAGATCCCCCTGCTTGCCCTGCTGGCTCACCTGGCGGTGGAACTCGTAGGCGATGCGCAGCTTCTCGTACTCGCGCTTGAGGGTGGCCAGCTCCTGGATCTGCTCGGCGGGCCGGAAGTTCTGCGGCACCTGCTGATCCATCTGCGCGAGGAACGCGGGGATGGAGTGCGACTGCGCCACCACCGTCACCCGGGGCGCCGCCCGTCCTGGAGAGGCGCTGGGGCCCGCGACAGGAGGGGCGGAGGCCACCGCCGGCTCCCCGGAGTGGAAGATGAGCTTGGAGGTACCCAGGCTGATCTCATCCCCGTCACGCAGCCGCAGCTCCGCCACGCGCTTGCCGTTGACGAAGGTGCCGTTGGACGAGCCCAGGTCGCGCAGGATGAAGTCGCGCCCCATCCGCTCGATGGTCGCGTGCTCCTTGGAGACCTCGCGATCCACCAGCCGCACGGTGTTGGACGGGTGGCGGCCCAGGGTCGTCAAATCTCCGAGCGGGAACTCCCCTGTCGTTCCATCCGGGAACCGCCCCTTGAGGTGCGGCCCCCGAGGGCTGAGAGACTTTGCGGATTGGGTGGAACCTTGACTCACGCGCGGAGACCTCGACGGTCCGGACATCGACGGAACCGGCGGGACACTACCAGAGCCGCTGGAGCGCCGGAACGGCCACGGACGCCCGCCTGGACGCCTGTTTCACCGGATGGAAACCGGATTTTCCGGGGTTACCGGAGAATTTGACCGGGACCCCCGGCCCCACAACGGCAGGGGATTCTTGAAGGCGATTCCAATGGAGGGGTACAGGGTGACCCCCCCCAGATCGCGCCGCTGGCCGAAGACGACGGGGCGGCAGTCGGTGTAGCCGCCGGTGAGCTCGGCGAAGAGGTGCACGTACCGGAAGCCCAGGGCGAAACCCACGCTGGCGCCATAGAAGTGGCTCGTCACCTCGGCCGGCAGGGAGAGGTCGAAGCCCGACACGTCTTGGCCCTCCTGGGAGACGTCCACCAGTCGCGAGTCCAGCGAGGTGCGGCTGTAGATGTACTTGGGGGCCGCGTACAGCTTGAAGATGTCCCCCAGGTCCATGCTCAGGTAGACGGGGACCTCCAGGTCCCACCGCGAGAACTCGTCGATCTTCACGATCTCCAGCGCGTCCAGGACGGGGCTCTTGAAGAGGTGGCGGGAGTAGCCCACGCCGATGGCCAGGTCATAGGACTTGCGCTGGTAGTCGGGCAGGGAGGAGTCCTCCGGAGTGCCGCCGTGCACCAGACGCACCTTGCCGTCGAAGCGCACGGAGGTGGTGCTCAGGCGCAGGCCCACGTCCAGGGTGTTGGACTCCAAGAGGCCGGTGCGGATCATCAGCTCGTTGGCCGGGCCCGGGGGAGCCACCGCCAGCGCCATGCCCACGCCGAGCAGCCGCTGGGCCTCGCTCTCCTCCAGGTGGTAGGGCGCGCCCGACCGGACGGTGTCGTGGATGGCCTCTCCCTGGCGGATGCCCTCGTTGATGAGCGTGCCGAGCTGGCCCACCGGGGTGAAGACGCCCACCGCGCCGGACACCTGGAACTGGCCCTGGGCGAGCGGCTTCGCCGTTTGCATCGTGGAGAGGGTGGAGGCACAGCCGGTGGCCGTCAGCAGGACGAGCAGGAGGAGCAGTCTCATGGGGGGCGGCACCTTACGCCCGGGGATGTCCGGTTGTCAGGCCCCCAGCCATTCGTTCCTTCCGCTCAGGCCACTCTGGCTGTTAAGGGAGCCCCGTGCGAATCAAGCAGAAACCTGAAGATTTCTCCGTCAAGGAGTCCTACCGCTTCGACGAGGTAGCGAGCGGCCGCCACCGCGTCTACCTGATGGACAAGCAGAAGCTGTCCACCTTCGATGCGGCGGACCGCATCCGTGACGCCTTCGGCCTCAAGCCCGGCTCCATCTCGTACTGCGGCCTGAAGGACAAGCAGGGCCGCACCGAGCAGCTCATCGCGGTGGACGGGGCGGACGTGGACATGCAGGACCCCGACCTGCGCCTGAAGTACCTGGGGCGCACGGACAAGCCCCTGTCGGCCGCCAACATCACCTCCAACCGCTTCGCCGTCACCGTGCGCATGCTGACGGAGGAGTCGGTCGGTCCCCTCAACCTGGCCGCCGCGGAGATCAACCGGCTGGGCGTGGTGAACTACTTCGACAGCCAGCGCTTCGGCTCGCTCAAGCATGGCCAGGGCTTCATCGCCAAGGATCTCATCCGCGGCGACTTCGAGGCCGCGCTGCGCAACTACCTCGCCCAGCCCTCGGAGCTGGACCGCAGCGAGGACGCCAAGGTGAAGGCCTTCTGGCGCGAGAACTGGGGCCGGTGGGACGCGCGCGTGCCCTTCGAGGGCAGCCGCAAGTACCACCGCATCCTCAAGTCCCTGCGCGAGCACCCCGGCGACTACCTGCGCGCCTTCCTGCAGATCGACTCGTCCTACCGCGCCATGCTGCTCTTCACCTACCAGAGCTACCTCTGGAACGAGGGCGTGCGGCGCTACCTCCAGATGCTGCTGCCCCGCGAGCACCTCTTCCCCATGAAGTACCAGGCGGGCACCCTGCTCTTCCACCGCGACGCGAAGACCGAGGTGCTCGACGCCTTGCGCGAAGCCACCTTCCCCCTGCTCGCCCCGGACAGCCAATTCAAGGATCCGCTGGTGAAGCAGGCCGTGGATTGGGTGCTCGGCCGCGAGAAGCTGACCCTGCAGGACCTCCGCATCGAGGAGGCCTCGCGGATGCTCTACTTCAAGCACGAGGAGCGCCCCATCGTCGTCATCCCCCACAAGCTCGTCATCGGCCGCGTCCAGAATGACGACCTGAACCGGGGCTACCTCAAGACCAACATCGCCTTCACCCTGCCTCCCGGCGCCTACGCCACGCTCGTGGTCAAGCGGCTCTTCCACTTCGAGTACACGGAGGACACCGCGCAGCAGATCCGCGAGTCCTGGCGCGCCCCCGTCGAGGAGCAGGACGGCGAGCGGGAGACCGCGGACACGGCCTATGCCCCCCGGGGCCCCCGCAGGGCGCCCTCCGCCACGCCTCCCCTCCCCGCGTCCGCGTCCAAGGCCGGTCCCAGGGCCGCCCGGCGCTCCCCCGCCCCGGAGGCCGCTCCCATCCCGGGCAGGCGGCCCCCGGCCCGGGAGGCCCGCGAGGACCGGGAAGTTCCCGTTCCCGATACCCGCCCCTCCCAGCCGTCCGCCGGCTTCCTTGAGCGCCAGCGCCAGAAAAAGGACGTCAAGGAGCAGGCGCGGGAGCAGACCCGGCGCCAGCAGGCAGCCAAGCGCCCGGAATCACGGAAGAAGAAGTAACAGGGGCCGCCAGTATTTCCGGCGGTGCAATCGAACTGACCATGCTCCGTAGACCAGGGCGTGAATGCTCTCGCCCTCAACGCAGCAAACGTCGCGGACCTCGCCCGGGCCATCGGCATGCTGATGGCCGATGACGCCGCGGCCACGCCCTGGAAGGCGGACGTGGTTGCCGCCCGGCGCGGAGACCCGTCGGCCTTCGAGTCGCTCGTGCGCAGCGTGCAGCGCCCGGTGTACGGCCTGGCGCTGCGCCTGCTCGGCAACGAGGCCGAGGCCTCCGAGGTCTCCCAGGAGGCCTTCCTGCGCGCCTACCAGAACCTCCACAAGTACGACGAGTCGCGCCCCTTCGATTTGTGGATGATGGCCATCACCCGCAACCTGTGCCTGGACCTGCTGCGCCGGCGCACCAAGGTGAAGACGCAGGAGCTCGAGCCGATGAAGGACTTCCTGCCCAACGGCGAGGTCTCGCTCGAGGACGGAGCCATCGCCCGGCAGGAGCGCCAGTCGCTGGAGGCGGCGCTCGCCACCCTGTCCGCCGACGACCGGGAAGTGCTGGCGCTCTACTACGTCCAGAAGCGCACCACGAAGGAGATCGCCCAGGTCCTGGGCTGCGCGCCCGGTACCATCATGGCGCGCCTGTTCCGGGCCCGGGAGAAGCTCCGCAAGCAGATGAGCCCGGAGGAGCCGACATGACGCCGACATCCATCGAGTGCCCGGACCTCGAGGTGCTCTTCACCGAGCTGGAGGCCGGAGAGGGTCCCGCCCTGGAGCACGCCGGACAGTGCCCGCTGTGCACCGCCATCATCGAGGAGCACCGGCTGCTGGAGAAGGATCTGTGCCGGCTGGCGGATCCGCTCCCCCCGCCGGACCTGGTGCACAAGGTGATGGCGCGGGTGGCCGCCGAGCCCACGCCCGTGCGCCGCGAGCTGTGGACGGGCCTGTCCATCCTGGGGGCCTCGTTGATGATGGGGCTCGGGTTGCTGCTCGCCAGCGACACCGCCCTGAGTGGGCTCGGGAAGTCGGTGGCCCGCACCCTGGTGGGCGGCACGGCCTTCACCGAGGCCCTGCTGAGCGGCATCCACGCCCTGTGGAGCACCGCCGCCGGCCCCATCCTCGCCCTGGTCGCCTTCGTCGTCCTCTCTTCCGTGTTTGGCCTCAAGCGCCTGGCCCGCAACGGTCCCACCCCTTCCGAAGCGTGAGTGTCGCCATGAAACCTTCCAACACCCGGGGCCTGCTGCTCTCCGCCGCCCTGCTCGCCTCTCCCCTCGCCCTCGCCCAGACGCAGGACGCGCAGACGCACGCCGAGGATCTCATCAGCATCCACGCACGCGGCTCGTTGAAGGACGTGCTCCAGGAGCTCTCCGAGGAAGGCGGGCTCAACCTGGTGCTCATCGGCCCGATGGACGCCCCCGCCGAGGTCTACCTCAATGGCGTCAGCGCCCGGCAGGCCCTGCGCACCGTGGCCCGCGCCCACTCGCTGCAGCTCGAGGAGCAGGACGGCATCTTCACCGTGCGCTCCATGCCCGCGGGGAGCGCGCGGGACAACGCGGTGGCGCCCGTGCCTCCGGTGCCTCCCGTTCCGGCCGTGAGTCCTCCTCCGCCCATGCCTCCCGTTCCCCAGAACGAGCTGGACGCGGACGAGGTGAAGGAGCGCATGCACGAGAAGATGAGGGAGGCGCGGCGCTCCAGCAACGGCTCGAGTGACGTGGTGGCCCGCGGCCGCTCCCTGGAGGTCAAGGAGGGCGAGTCGGTGGACAGCGCCGTCGTCTACGGCGGCAACCTGACGGTGAAGGGGCACGTGGACGATGACGCGGTCGTCTTCGGCGGCAACCTGGAGATCACCGGCCACGTCGAGGGGGATGCCCACGCCTTCGGCGGCAACGTGGTGCTCGGCCCGGGCGCCAGGGTGGAGGGAGACGTCTCGTCCTTTGGTGGCACCGTCATCAAGCAGGACGGGGCGCACGTGGAGGGCAGCACCGAGTCCTTCGGTGGCGCGCAGATCGGCAAGATGGTGTCCGGAGAGGTGAAGAAGGGCCTGAAGAAGTCGAGGCACGACCACGCCGAGAGCGAGGAGCGGGAGGAGCGGGACGACGACAATGATGTCGCCACCTTCCTCATCCAGTTCGCGGTGATGTTCGGGCTGGGCTTCCTGGGGCAGATGCTCTTCCCGGCGCGGATGAAGGCGCTGGCGGCGGACATCCAGGCCAAGCCGCTCGCGGGCGGGGTGGTGGGGCTGGTGGCGGCGCTGGCGCTGGTTCCCGCGGCCATCCCCCTGGCCCTGGTGACGATCATCCTGGCGGTGACGATCATCGGCATCCCGGTGGCGGCGGCGCTGTGGCTGATCCCGCCCCTGGCGGCGGCGGTGGGCTTCACGGCGGTGGCGAGCAGCATCGGCACGCGGCTGCCGGTGATGCGCGGCCGCAAGACGCAGGCGATGGTGATGGCGCTGGGGCTGCTGCTCCTGCTGGCGGTGGGACAGATTCCGGTGCTGGGACCGCTGGTGCTGTTCGCTGCGGCGATGGTGGGCCTGGGCGCGGTCGTCCGCACCCAGCTCGGACGCCGCCCGCGGGGCATGCCGGAGCCCATCATCTCCGACCACATCCCGGTCTGAGCGGCGGGCTGGACAGAAGACGGGCAGCACCTCTCGGGGGGCGGCACGAGGCGCGGGGGCGCTTCGGGTCGTCCCCCGGAGTGTTTTCAGGCCCGGCTCGCGCGCAAGGCCCGCACCCGCGCGCCCATCTCCCGGTTGCTGGCGGGAGCAGCGCAGCGCCCTTCCCTTCGAGCCAGGGAAGAGGAGATTCCATCCCGGGAGTCTCCAGGCGCAAAATCGGTGGATGTCCACCACCACTGCCCTGGCCCTCGTGCTCGAGTTGCTCGCCGCCCGTCCTGCCCCCCGGGACACCGCTCCCCGGCTCTCCGCGAGCGTCGACGTGACGGGAGATGGACGGCCCGAGAAGCTCTCGCTGGAGTCCGTGAGCACCTCCCGCTTCCGCCTCACCGTGGGCAAGGCCCAGGTCGAGGCCGAGCTGACCGGCGTGCGCGGCTTCACCGTCATCGACCTGGACGGCTCGGACAAGCGCCAGGAGGTGCTCGTCCACGCCGAGTCCCAGGGCCTCGCCCACTACCGCCTCTTCCGCTGGGAGAACCAGGCGCTCCAGGAGCTGCCGCTGCCCCCGGGCACTCCGAGCGCCTCGGGCAATGGCTTCCTGCTCTGCGACGTGCCGGTGAACGGGTGGCTGCGCCGCGACAAATACGTCTACGACGCGAGCAAGTCGGCGTTCACCGAGGTGCCGCAGCCGCTGTACGCCGTGGGCAGGGAGCTCGAGGCGCGCGGTGAGCTCTCCCTTCGGATGCCCCCTGGCAAGGCGTGGGGGCTGAAGAAGGGAAGCCGCTTCACCCTGCTCGCCTTCAAACCGGCGCCGGACGCGGCCCGCGAAACGGATGCCGGAGGTTGGTACCTGGTCCAACCCCCACCCGGCTCGCGAGGCCCCCTGGGGTGGGCCAGCGCGGCAGCCGTCGCCGAAGCGCAGAAGCCCGACGGGCAGCCCCTTGCGAGCGACACCTCCGCGGTGGAGCCCGCGCTGTCGTTGACGTCCGTCGGCGTCTCCGCCGGAGTCTCCCAATCCTTTCCGCTCCAGCTCCTGCCCACCCAGGACGCTCCCGTCGTCGCCAACCTTCGCGAGGGAAGCACCCCGACGCTGCTCGCCAGGGACGGCTTCTGGTACCTCCTCCAATCCGAGACCCGGCTGCTCGGCTGGGCGAGTGCGGAGACGCTGAAGGCTCAGCTCTCCGCACTGAGCAAAGGCAGGTCCCGCGACGTCCACGCCTCGCAGCTCTTCCTGCTCCAGATGCAGCTGATGAACCGCGGTACTCCCTCGCTGAGTGGGCTCGTCGTGAGCCACACCTACGCCAGCAGCTTCGACACGTGGCACATCTGCGCCGACGGCCACGCGACGTTCGACGAGTACTACTACGACCAGGAGCAGCATGGGACCTGGACGCTCGAGGGCGAGGTCCTCGATATCCAGTACACCCGGAAGACGGGGAAGCGAGGCGTGGGCAAGCCGCTCTCCGGGTATGGCGACAACATGGACCACTACGCCGAATACAAGTCCTACAACGAGCCCACCTCCGGCGGGGACGTCCTGGACCTGGGCAAGGTGGTGCGGAAGGAGGGCGACTTCGAGTACTACGTCCTGGAGGACAAGGAGCCCTCGTGCGGAGGGCCGTGAGCGCGGGGCCTGAGCCGGTGCTCCATGCAGCTCACCTCGCGGGCGAAGCGCCCCCCGCGCTCCTCGGCGCTGTCCTCCTGCTCGGGCGTGCCCGAAGCCTTCAGCGGCGTGTTCGTCAGGTAGCAGGTGCCGCTCTCGAGGATGAGGCGGTGGAAGAGCCCCTGGGCCGCGGGCGAGACCATCTGCAGGCACGCGGAGATGGCACCCGCGGACTCGCCGAAGAGCGTGCTCTGGGGTGAAACGCTCGGACAAGGACAGGGGCTTCGTCGTCCAGGCGAAGCGCTGGATTGTCGAGCGCACCTTTGGCTGGCTCAATCTGGAGCGGCGCCTGTCCAAGGACTACGAGCGCAAGGAGGAGTCCTCAGAAGCCTTCATCCACCTGGGCATGATGCGCCTCATGCTCCGCCGCCTCGCCTGATTGCTCCTGTTCAACACCCTCTGAGGCAAGCCCCGCTTGAGGCAGCGGCCGGAATCGAGCCCGTCGCCCTCGATCACTCCGCGTCGAACCGCTTCAGCAGTTCGCGCAGCTGCTCCAGGGTGACGTGATGCGCCCCGGGCGCCTCGCCCCGCTTGTCCGCGAGAGTGAAGGAAAAGCCTCTCGCGTGATGAAGCGCCCGGCGGATCTCTTGGACCTCACCGAGAGGCATGGAGACAGAGAACAGAACCGGGAACTTCGCGGCAAGCGAGTTGAGGTCGCGCGCGTCCAGCTCGTTCTCATTGGGCATGCGAATGACGCGCCAGCCGTTCTCGATAGACGGGCATATCTCCACCTGCGTCCACGCTGGGGGTGGCGGACCCGCTTCCTCCATCCGGGTTCGCACCCAGGCCGGGTCGTCGTCTTCGTCGGCTGGCACGCGCAGGAGCGCCCATTCGATGCTGGCTTGCGCGAGCGCCTGGCGCCACGCCTGCGGCACTTCCATGTCCCATGGCACCTGCACCACCTGGACGCCCATCCTCCGCGCCGCCTCGGGCTCCAGCAGGGAAGCCTCGCCGAGCAACTCCACGCACAGCCGAGCCCGCTTGAGGCGCCCGGCGATGGCGTGCGCGTCTTCCCGAGCGATAACCCTGCCCGCCGCGCGCTCCCCCACGACGACGCCCATCAGATCGACACCGAGCGACTCGAGCTGCTCCGCCTCCTCGGGCGAGGCGACGCCGTGCACATGAATCACGAGCCCGTGCTTCATCTAGCGTCCACCTCTCCCGCTGGCATTCCGGAGTTCCTCGACGGTGTTCTGCGCCGCAGCGTTGGCGGCAGCCGCCTGAAGCATCCAGCCCTGGAGGCCCGTATCCATGAAGATGACGGTCGCGTTCTCAAGCGGGTCCACGACATAGGTCGCGCGATCCACCAGCTTGATCTTCTTCTTCGTTGACGAGGAGATCTTGTAATAGGAGCCGCCGTGTCGGCCTCCGCCCGGGTGGACCTGGATGTTATTGATGTCGAAGCCCTTGATCCGGATCTGCTTGGAGAGCTTCGAGCCCTTGGTGGACTGCTCGATGGCCACCTCGTACCCCGCCTTGCGGAAGACATCGGCGATCTGCTCCGGACTCTTGCCCCAGAGAGACTTCGGCTTGACTAGGAGCTGATTGATCCACTTCTTGGCATCCGCCACCGTCTCCGCGATCGGCGCGCCCTTGCCCAGCAGCGTGGCGACCTTCTGGAAGGACTTGCTCGTCTTGACCGCTGAGATGAGCTTCTGCAGCCGCGGCAGGCTGGCGAGGATCTTCGAGACCTTGGCGGCCTTCCCCACCCACTTGATGCCCTGGACGACGCCTCCCGAGAAGAAAAGCATCAGCACTTCCATGACGGCGTAGCCAATCACCCAGCCGCGGAAGTGCCATCGAGAGAGCAGGTCGGGGGCGTTCCACTTCGCCTCGAAGCGGTCGATCCAGCCCTTCACGAGGGCCTTCCAGTCGAGCTTGCTGAAATCGCTCCACAACCTGGAGGCATCCGAGAGCAGGTTCCCCGTGAGCAGGCTGGAGACGATGTCCCAGATCATCACCGCCAGATCCTTGAACCCCACCAGCACGTCCCACAGCGACTCAAGTGCGCCATGGATCACCCCGCCAATGAAGCCCGCGGCCCCTAGGGTGAAATCAGCGGCCGCCTGGATCGCTGTCTTCGCTGCCTCCCAGGCCGCGTGGGAGATGGAGCCGGACGGAATCTTTCCTCGCAGGGACTTCAGGAACTCCAGGCTGGGGATCCAGATCATCGTGCCCGTGAGCACCTGGGTCGTCGACCAGTCCTCGTTGGGATTCGGCTTGAAGATGCCGCGCCGCCCCGCGCCCTGGTTGGCGTAGACGAGGCCACTCACGTAGAAGCGGTGATCGCTCCCCCACTCTGCCTTCCCGCCGTAGTACTTGTGGGAGATTCTCAGCGCCGACTGACCGTGTTCGATCCAATGGATCTTCGCGTTGGGCTCGGGCAGGTTTGTGGTGATGTGCGTGGCGACGCAATAGCCGAAGCTGCCGTCGTCGGTCGTGACGAGGAGCCAGCCGTTCTCCTGTGAGGCGACGAAGACGCGGGTGTTGAAGCGCAGGTGCTTCAAGACCCGCGCCGTGGGCGATGGCTTCTCGCGCAGGTTGATGCCCTCGGGCTTGTAGGCAATTCCAAACTTGCGAACCGGGTCAGGCATCTTCCCTCCTGGGCAACGGCGGGGCGGACAATAGCAGAGTCCGCCCTGTGCCTTGAGGAGAGGTTGGGCCTCGGAGTTGCCATGAAGGGCCTGAGGGGCCGTTTCCCCCTCGCATTTTTCGTGTAACTGGAGCCGGCAGGGATCTGAAGCATCCCCTCATTTCTGAGCCGGAAGCCGTAGTAATTCCAAATACTTGGAGTCCATACCATGGCCGCCGACGGCTTTCTCGCTCTGGGCAGGGTCTCAAGTGCGGGCAGGCGGCGGGTGTTGACGGGCCGTGAAGGGAGCAGGAGGGGTGAGCGCGATTGTGGAGCACCTGGGGTTGCCCACGGCGAGTGCGCACCTGGCCCCTGCGCGAGGGCCGCCCCAGAGCGCGTGGTGTTGAAGCTCAAGCCGCCACAGCCAGCCAAGAGAGCCAGGCACCTGCCGCGCCCCTCCTGGGAAGGCGGCTGGGGTAGGCGTGTACCCCAAAGTGGCTGCGCGGCCTCTCCACCGGCTTGGCACACAGCCCACATGTCCCCCTCTGCGGTCGTCCTCGGCCCTCCTCGGCCCCTCTGCACCAGCCCTCACCCTCAGTACAGCTCCTATCTGTCTTAGAACCTGGAATCTGTAGAGCCAGCGCGTGTCCAGGCTCGCATGCTGGCTCGGTAGAAGCCCGCCAGGATGACGGCCCCGCAGCCCTTGGCGTTCAGCGCCCCGGCAGAAGTAAGTCGACCAACCGCGCCAGTGCCTTGGTCCTCGGACTGTCCAGGCGAGCGAGGCGGCGCAATAGGCGGCGCTTCTCGGGCGTGCCCGTACACCTCGGGAGCGATGCCGATGCCCTCGGCTGCTTCTGCTTGAGTCATTCCTGCCCGCTTGCGTGCCTGCTTCAAGGCCGCGCTCAGGGTGACGGGTAATCGGCGCTGCCGGATCTCGATGTGTCGCGGCAGTGGGGAGGGCTTGCGGTTGCGCTCCGTGGGGCGCCGGGAGCGTGCAGCGGCGGGAGGTTTCGCGGGGGCTCTTGGCATACCTGACACAGGGGGGCGCGCACGCCCACCTCAGGCCGGAGCTGGACTTCGACACCATGCTTCACGCCCTACGCATAGGACGAATAGAAACGCATAGGGCGAATAGAAGGCCTGTTGAGGGTGAGCACCACCGCGAGCACGAGCAGTGACCGGCGAAACCAGGACAAGCCCTCGCGATGACGGGCCAGCCGCTCACCTTCGTCGAGCGCGTGAAGGGACAGTGGTACTTCCGCCGCTCCATCCCGCTCTCCAACTTCAAGCCCCAGTGCGCGATGTGCCACGCGAACTTCAAGGGGCTCCCGGAGACGGCTCCGGTCGGCGCGCTGATGCTGCGCATCCCGATCCAGAACTGACGTCCGAAACGGAGCCGACGCCGTATCGGAGTCGCCGTTTTCAGGCCACCGGCGGAACGCGAGCCTCATCCGCCGGGGGCCCGTCGCAAGTCATGTGTGACGTGGCCGTTCAGCTCCCGAATGCGTATACGCCGTATGGGGTGCGGGTGTAGAGCCGTCCCTTGGGACTGATGGTCCAGGCCAGGGGCTCCCCCAGCTCCGGGCCGATGCGCGTCCAGGCTCCGCTGCCGGGCGCAAGCTTGAAGATCCGGACGTCACTGTACGGACCCTCCTTCGCCTGGGCGTACAGGGCGCCGGCTGCATCAATACGCTCGACGAGCGGGCCAGCGATGGTCGAGCCGGTGTAGCGCCAGCCTTCAGGCGTCTCCGGAAGCGGTGACGGAGTGGTCTCACCCGGCGCGAGACGGCCGTTCTTGCCGGAGAAGTAGCCGTAGAGGTTCCCCTTGCGGTCCGCCACGCCGACCCCATTGTTGGGGCCGAGGATCTTGACCGGCGTCGTGGAGCCAGCGCTCAGCTTCCAGACATCCTGCGGTTGGACGCCGTGATGCCGATTGAAGTACAGGTTCCCGACCCCGTCCGGGATGATGGTGACTCCGTACGCGGTGACCTCGCCGGCCACGAACACCAGGCGGCTCCAGCCCGTTGCGCCCTTCCTCCGCTGGTAGGCCACCGGTTCGTTGGACTCCCCCCCGGACAGGTAGAGGTTTCCGTCGGTGTCGCCGACCACCTGTTCGATCGTGATGCTCGGAGAGGTCTGGGGAAGGCCCTGATCGAAGCGTTCCCACTGCGCTCCCCCCACAGCCAGGCGATTGAGCTGTGGTGTGCCGGCCGGACCTCCGAACGCGTACAGGTTCCCCGCCGGATCGATGGCGGGGCGCCAGACGGCAAGGAAACGCGTTTCCGAGTAGTCGGAGGGGGGATGCTCCGCGAGCCCGGTGCCGAGGACCTCCCACTGCTTGTTCTCGCTGGACCAGCGCCGCACGCCCATCGTCGAGCCAATGATGGGGCGGTCCTGGCCGTCGAAGACCGGGAGGGTGGACCCCTCGAAGCGGGTCTGCCCCAACTCGGCGTAGCCGTCGTCCTCGGAGCCGAGGAAACAGCCTGTAGAGAGCAGGAGCAGGCTGATGGCGAAGCAGCTTCGGAAGGTCATTCTCATTCTCCAACTGCTCCTGGCCTTCTCGGTGACGACGGGAATCTCGCTCGCCCACGACGAGGGCGCGCATGCGTGACACGTTAGGTCAATGAGACTCCGCATGAACAGTCCCCGGGCCCCGGTGACGCGCGAGAACGAGGACCCGGACGCATAGGGCGAATAGAAGGCCTGTGGAGGGTGAGGGCTGATGCAGAGGGGCCGAGGAGGGCCGCTGACGGGTGGCGGCCAAGCTGTGCGCCGGGCCGGTGGACAGGCCGTGCAGCCCTCTTTGGGCACACGCCCGCTCAGGCCGCGCGCCTCTCAGGGGCGAGGCAGGAGGCTTGGGCATGTGGGCAACTGCGGCCTGGCGCTCAACACCATGCCATCTGCGCGGGTCCCTGCGCCGGGGCTCGCTGAGCAGGCCGCGTGGGTCGTTCCAGGTGCTCCAACATGGCGCGCACCTCCTCGGGTGTCGTCAGCTACCACGTCCAGCGCTTTCCGTCCTGCGCAGCAGCCCGGCCCAAGAAAGTCTCGGCATCCGCTCCTTCTTTGCTTCCGCCTTCGCTGCTGCCTCAAGCGCGGGGCTCGCCTCTTACGGCTTCGGCTCTACCCCCGCTTGGGGGAGCAGAAATGGCCGGAGTTTCGCGCCCGGAGCGAAGCCGTGGAATCTCGTGAGATTTGCTCGAGGTGGAGGAACCAGGGACGCTACACGCCGTAAACGCTCCAGGCCGGTGAAGAGCAGGTGCGTGGTGCCGTCTGGCAGGGGGCGCTTCATTCGGTAGGCGATGCGGCCGCCCTCCGCTCGTGACAAACGCTCCAGCGCCAACGCTCCGCGTGCTCCGTAGCGGCACAGCCGCTCCAGGCCCTGCCTGTCGTTGGCGTGCAGGTGCGTGTTGGCATGCAGGGAGAAGCCCTCCAGCAAGGCGCACCGGGGTTGTTTTCGGGGAGGGGGCCGCACGTCCACCTCCGTCCAGCGCAGCCGCTGCTGCAGCGAGTGCGCCTGATATGCCTGCAGCGCGTCCTCGGGCCCTTTCGCGGGCAGAGTCCCTCTTCTTTCCAACAACCGCAGCACCCGGTAGCGCACCACCCTCAACAGCCGCTCCACCTCGCCTTGTGTGGGTGGCGCCAACCCCTCGAAGTGCACGCCGCCCTCCCTCGGCACGAAGACGCCATCCGGCACCAGCGAATGGAAGTGCGGAGTCACCTGCAAGGCGGAGCCGAAGAACTGGATGAAAGACACGGCCCCTGGCTGCCCACCCCGCAGGCCCTGCCGCCGTGCCCTCCGGCGCTGCAGGGCGAACACCGTGCGCTGCCCAAGTGGTTCGGCGATGCAGCCAGCCGCTGAGTCCCCGACAGGTCAAGCCGCTCACGGACGCCCGCGCGGTGGCGGTGTCCCCTGAGGGGCGCCGGAGTATGATGCGCCTACCCTCGGCGAGCTTTCGCCCAGTCCCCAGACCAATCCAGGAGAAGAAACATGACGGGATCATCCCTGGGCTCGCGTGCGACAACGCTCGCGTGCCTGCTCGCGGCACTCGTATTGGCCGGCTGCACCCAGCCCTCGGGCCCCGATGGCGCCCCCGGACCGGAGGGGCCCCAGGGCCCAGCAGGCCCCAAGGGTGACACCGGAGAGTCAGGCCCCGTGGGCCCCAAGGGCGACACCGGGCCACAAGGTGACATCGGGTCTCAGGGCCCTATCGGGCCGCAAGGGCCTCAAGGGATTCAAGGACCTCAGGGTGACACAGGCCCCGCGGGCCCACAGGGTCCCATCGGCCCACAGGGTCCCATCGGCCCGCGGGGCGACACCGGCCCGCAGGGTCCCAAGGGCGACACCGGAGCACAAGGCCCCCAGGGCCCGCGGGGCGACACCGGCCCGCAGGGCCTCAAGGGTGACACCGGAGCACAAGGCCCCCAGGGCCCGCGGGGGGACACAGGCCCGCAGGGCCTCAAGGGTGACACCGGAGCACAAGGGCCTCAGGGGCCTCAGGGGCCAGCCGGTCCCGTGGGCACCTCTCCCAACTGCCCGTATGGCTACACCCAGGACGACGCAATCACCGCGTACACCGTCTGCAAGAAGGGCGTGGACGAAGTGGTGAAGGTCGGCTTTGGCGCGAGCGCCTTCTGGCTCGACCGCTACGAGGCCAGCATCTACCAGAGCGCGGATGGCACCGGGACGCAGTACGGGGCGGGGAGCCAGGACTACCCCTCCACCTTCCCCATCAATGGCCAGGGCTCGGTGGCCAACCTGCGCTACGCGCAGAGCGTCGCCGGCAAGATGCCCAGCACGTTCCTCAGCTGGTTCCAGGCCGCGCGCGCCTGCCGGGCCAGCGGCAAGCGGCTGCCCACCCATGACGAGTGGCTGGAGGCGGCGGCCGGCACGCCGGATCCAGGCTCCAGCAGCGGTGGCGGAGGCACCTGCAACACCAGCAGCGGCGCCAAGCGCCTGACGGGCAGCGGCACCGCGTGCGAGAGCTCCTGGGGCGCCCAGGACATGATTGGCAACGTCCACGAGTTCGGCGCGCAGTGGGGCGCCTCGCTGGGCAACGCCACGCCGAGCGCGTCGCCCTGGCCAGGCTCCGCCTTCGCCGCGGATGCCACGGTGAACATCACCTCCAGCGCCTACGGGTTCTCCGGCGCCGTGGTGGGCATGCCCGCCGCCATGCTCCTGGGCGGCAGCGCCGTGGATGGCACCGGCGCGGGCGTGCTCTCCATCAACCTGAGCAATGGCCCCGTCGCCACCAACTGGCACCTCGGCTTCCGCTGCGTCATCCCACGCTAGCGGCAGCGGTACGCCCGATAGCGCGCCGCGCCGGGTCGAGCCGCTCACCCCTGGCTCACCCGGTCCGGCAGCTCATTGCCCGCCACGTCCTCACCCGGAATGACGGTGCGCAGCAGTCCACCAATGCGCTCCACCGCCACCTCCAATCCGGACACGGGCTCGCCCCGCTTGGAGCCCTCGGCCACCGCCTCCACC
>DASQMW010000278.1:0-18802 GCA_035645295.1 Archangium sp. | reverse complement strand
CCGTGTGCATCTCGCCCTCGTAGGGGCGGCGGCCGCACAGCATCTCGTAGAGCACCACGCCCACGGCGAAGATGTCCGAGCGCGCGTCCAGATCCTGCGCGCCCTGGGCCTGCTCGGTGGAGAAGTACGGGTACTTGCCCTTGAGCGTGCCGGGCGAGGTGCGCGCCTCCACGACGCTCGTCGCCTTGGCGATGCCGAAGTCGATGACCTTGACCTGGCCCTCGTAGGAGATGAGCACGTTGTCCGGCGACACGTCGCGGTGGACGAGCCCCATGGGCCGGCCGTCCTCGCCGATGTGCCGGTGCGCGTAGTCCAGCCCGTCACAGATCTGCGTGGCGACGAACAGCGCCAGCGGCATGGGCAGGCCCGGCAGTCCGGCCTTCTGCGCCCGGCGCAGCAGCTTGGACAGCGTCTGGCCGTGCACGAACTCCATGGCCAGGAAGTACTGGCCGTCGATCTCTCCGAAGTCGAAGACCTGGGCGATGTTGCCGTGGGTGAGCCCCGCGGCCACGCGCGCCTCGCTGACGAACATCTCCACGAAATCGGGCTCGTCGGCGAAGTGCGGGAGGATCTGCTTGATGACCACGGGCTTGGTCACCCCCGCGGCGCCCTTCATGCGCGCGCGATAGGTGATGGCCATCCCGCCCGCGGCGAGCTTCGAGACCAATTCGTACTTGCCAAACTCCCGGGCTTCGTTGGCGGCCACGATGCGCGTCGCGTTGTTGGAGGAGAGGGGGAGCCCTCAGCATACCCCGCTTCGTCCAAAAGTCCCGCTAGGGGGGGGCTCCCCGGTGGCTTTCTGACCTACCTCCGCGGACAGGATGCGAATCCACCCGCCAACGTTTTATCCTGGACACCGGCCCGGTGGCCGCCCGGGCGGGGCGGAAGGGCCGGACCGCCCGTGAAGAACAAGGGGTTGCAATGATGGTGCGACTGTGGGTGCTCGTCCTGGCGGTGCTGCCGGGCGGAGTCCAGGCCCAGGTGTCCGAGGGGCGGGGGACGGTGGACGTCCCCGTCATGGCCGCTCCCTCCCGGGTGGAGCCCGTGGCCCCGGGGGTGGAGCCCCTCCGGCCCCGCTTCGAGGTGCTGCCCGCGGCCGTCTCGGTGGTTCCCGGCCTGTTGCTGCATGGGCTGGGGCCCCTCGTCGCGGGGGACACCCGGACGGCGGGGCGGCACTTCCTCCTGGAGGGCTCGGGCCTCGGGCTGCTGATGGCCGGGGGCGTGCCCATCGCCATGTCCGGGGCCTCACGCCGCGTCATCGGCCCGCTCTACGCGGTGACGCTGACCGGGGTGGGCCTCCTCTCCATCTCCACACTGGCCAACCTCTATGGCGCCGTGTCGCCCGCCTTCCCTCCAGGCGAGGTGGCGCGGCGGCTGCCCCCGCTCGAGCTGGAGGTGGGCTACCAGCACGTGGTGGACCCGGCTTTCGACTACCGGCACTTCGTCTCGGTGGGCGCGCTGGCGCGGCTGGAGCGCGTGCGCCTGGAGGCCGGGGCGAAGCTGTCGCCGGACGAGGGCAACCTGCGCGTGCGCGTGGGCGGAGCGTACCGGCTGATGGGGGCGCCCGAGGGCGCTCGCGCGGGCGCGGACGGCACGGCGCTGGACCTGGAGGCCGCGGCCCTCGCGCACCGCTACCCCTCCGAGGCCTTCACCCTGGGCGGCGGCGAGCTCTTCCTGCGGGGCCGCTACGACATGGCGCGCTTCAGCCCGCGCATGGCCGGCTCCTTCGCGGAGATGGGCGTGGGCTTCGCGATGCAGGGCTACCTCTACACGGGCCCGGTGGACGACATCCTCTTCGAGCAGCTCCTCTTCACCTTCGGCTACGGCGTCTACCTGGGCCGCGGTGGGCCCTTCCGGGGCGAGGCGCTCCTCTATTACGACCACCGCAAGGACGACTTCCCGGGGGGCATCAAGGCCGGTGGAGGGGTGCCGGGGTACGTGGGGCTGCGCGGGCGCATGTTCCTCACGGAGCGGTGGGGCGTGGCCGCGGATTTCCAGGCGGGCTCGGCGCTGGTGGGCCGGGTGTCACTCGTCTACGCGTTGGGAGGTGAGCCGTGAGGAGGAACATTCGCCAGGGAGCCGCCGTGCTCGCGCTGCTGGCCGCGGGCTGCAGCATGCGGCCGGCCGAGGAGCGCGCCCTGAAGGACCTGCGGGTGGGGCAGGTGGACGCCAATGGCGTCGCCTTCACCGTGGAGGACGGACTGGCGGTGGTGCGCAAGGTGGAGCCGGGCACGCTGACGCTGTGGGGCTCGGCGCCGGCCTTCCACGTGCGCGCGGTGTCCTCGGCCGGGGCCACCGAGGCGTGGACGGTGGTGGTGCGCAACGCCATGCCGGAGGCGGAACTCTCGGTCACGGTGGGCGAAGAGCCGCTCCTGGTGGAGGCCCTGCCCCAGGGGCCACTGCCCACCGTGAAGATGTGGAAGGTGCGGGTGCCGGCGGGTGCGGAGGCCCGGCTGACGGTGGCGCCCCCGCTGTGGGATCAGCCCATGCCCTTCCGCTTCGCGGCGCTGGCGGACGTGCAGGAGGCCCTGCCCCGGGTGGGGGACATCTACCGGCGCATCAACGCGGACCCCACGCTGCGCTTCATCTACTTCTCGGGGGACCTGACGCAGCGGGGCTCCGTGGAGCAGTTGGAGGAGTTCCAGTCGCGCCTGCTGGAGTCGCGCATCCCCCTGTTCGCCACGCTGGGCAACCACGAGACCTACGCCCCGGACGCGAGCTACCACGCGTATTTCGGCCGGGGGAACCTGCACTTCACCTTCCACGGCGTGCACTTCACGATGATCGACTCGGCCAACGGCTCGTTGGACCCGAGGGCCGAGGAGATGCTGGACGGGTGGCTGGCGGCGGGGCGCGAGTCGGTGCACATCCTGGGCACGCACATCCCCATCGTGGACCCCATCGGCGTGCGCAACGGCGCCTTCGCGAGCCGCAACGAGGCGGCGGCCCTGCTGGCGAAGCTGGCCAACGGGAAGTTGGACCTCACGCTCTACGGCCACGTGCACTCGTACTACTCGTTCTCCAACGCGGGCATTCCGTCCTTCATCTCGGGCGGCGGCGGCGCCATCCCCGAGCAGTTCGACGGCGTGGGGCGGCACTTCCTCGCGGTGGAGGTGGACCCGGCCCAGGGCGTGCGCACCGTGTCGCTGGTGCGCGTGGACTGAGCGACTCCTGGGACAAGCGGGGCCGCGCGCGGCCCTACTTCGGCTCGGCGGGAGGCACCGGCGCCTCCTTGCCCTCCGCGGGCGTGGGCGGCGCCAGCGTGGCGGAGAACTTGGGGTCTCCCGCCGCGGCCAGGGTCCTGCGCAGCGCCGTCACGGCGTCGTCCACCACGCCCTGCCCGACGATGTTGCTGAGCGAGAGCCCCAGACTGATGCTCTTCGCCACCGTGTCCATCCTCTTCTCCCGGAGCGCCGCGAGCTCATTGGCGAAGACCTGTTTCTCCTGATCCGTCACGTTCTGCATCATCGTGAAGGCGAGCTGCGGCAGGGACTCCTCGATCTGCTCGAACGGGACCAGGTGCATGGTCCTGGCCATGTTCTCGGCACGCACCCGGGCGCGGGCCCGGTCCACGGCCCGGTCCGTCGCGGAGAGCATGACCTGCAACAGCGCGCTCGGGCCGATGGAGATGTCGTCCTTGCCCACGCGCATGTTGAAGGCCGAGGAGCGCAGGATTCCCATGGCGCCAAACCCGGCGAGCAGCGTGTAACCGACCCGTGACGAGGCCGGCCCCTCTCCGTTGAGGACCCCCTCGACGCCGTTCGTGTTCAACGTCTTGAGCGCGAGCAGGGCCATGACCGCGGAGAGGACGTTGAGCAGCGTGTAGGTGACCGCATGGCGGTTGGTGATGGCCTCGTAGGGGTCGTCCTTGTAGCGGGAGACGAGCTCGCCAATTCCGATGAACGCACCGATGAACGCCACGGAACCGTACTGCGCCGCGTCCGCTAGCAACTCCCACGTCTCTGGCTGCATGGGCTCTCCCCCAGGGCCCGTCCGCCGGGCCTCCCCCGAGTCTACCTCCCCTCGCCGGACCCGATGAGACCGGAGATGTAGGGTCCTCCGCCCACATGTCGGGAGTCATCCGGGGGCTCGTGCCGCTGGGGTGACGGGGCGTGAACACGGCGCGGGGCCGGTAAATCGGCCTCGGAGAGGACCCCCTTGAAAAGGCACTGAACATCTGTGCACATGAGGGGCCCACGCAGCACGTTGGAGGGGAGTCCCAGCCCATGTTCGACGCGAACGAAAACGATCCCATCTCGCCCGCGATGCGGGCGCTGCTCGAGGTGTTCTCCACGGAGCTGTCCGAGGTGAAGTTCCCGGACGTGGACGCGGAGGTATTGGAGGAGGCGGCGAGCCGGGTGAAGGCGCAGGCCGAGGCGGTGGCCAAGGCGCAGGCGGCGCTGGAGGCGGCGCGCCAGGTGCTGGCCGAGGGCCAGGAGGCGCTGGTGCAGAAGGGGCAGCGGGCGCTGGCGTACGCGCGGGTGTTCGCCGAGGAGGACGCGGAGCTGTGCACGAAGCTGGAGGCCATCAGCCTGCCGAGGGCGGGCCGCAAGGTGACGCGTACGGACGGTGGCGTGGTGGCCGAGGCTCCCGCGCAGAGCGACGAGTCGGCGCCGAAGCGCCGGGGCCGTCCGCCGAAGTCCCGTCCGAGCGCCCCGCTGTTCGCCGATGGGAGTTCGCCCGAGGCCGTCACCGCCGCCATCGAGTCGGCCGAGACCGCGCCCGTGGCCGCCCGTCCCGCGGCGGCCTGAGGACTGAGCTTCCGGGTGCACCCACTTCGTCCGGCCTGGAACTCCTTTGGAGCTCCGGGCCGGCTTTATTTTTGATGGAGGCGAGGGAACTCACATAAGAGGAGTCGCTTGCTGGCCTCGCGAGGAGGAAGGAACCCGGATGCTCGGTGAGCTGAAGCTGGAGGAAGTGGGGCCCAGCCCGCGGCTTTCGTTCTCGTTCGGGCCGCGCCTGAACCTGCTGACCGGCGACAACGGCCTGGGCAAGAGCTTCGTGCTCGAGTTGGCGTGGTGGGCGCTGACCCAGAATGGGTTGGAGCCCGTGCCCGCTCTGTCCAGACCCGGGCGGCGGGGGAAGGTCGCCTATTCACTGGTGACGGAGGATGGGCCCACGACCGACTTCGAGCGCCCTGTTTTTTGGGACAGGCAAGAGGGCGGTGCTTTCGAGTGGCCTTCGTCACTCCACTCCTCGTTGATCCTCTACGCCCGTATCGATGGGGGATTCCGCGTGTGGGACCCTGTCCGGAATGACTTCGGGCGCACGCGTGGAGAGCCGGGTGTTCCAAGCGCCTATGACTTTTCACAGGAGGCGCTCTGGGACGGGTTGGTGGAGAACGGCCGGTCTCTATGCAATGGGCTCATCCGGGATTGGGTCTATTGGCAGTTGCGACGCTCGGAGTCGTTCGAGCGTTTGTGCAAGGTCCTGGCGGTCCTCTCACCGGATGCCTCCGAGCCGCTGAAACCGGGCGAACCCACCCGCCTGGGCATTGATGACGCGCGTGACATCCCGACGCTGGAAATGCCGTATGGCGCCGTCCCGCTCACCCATGCGTCCGCTGGCATCCGGCGCATCGTCGGCCTTGCCTACCTGCTCGTCTGGGCTTGGGAGGAACACCGGCGGGCCGCTGAGTTGCTTCAGCAGAAGGTGAGCAGCGATATCGTCTTGCTCATCGACGAGGTTGAGTCGCACCTCCATCCCCGCTGGCAGCGGCTCATCCTGCCCTCGTTGATGGCCGTCGTTCGCGAGCTCCGCCCGGATGTGAAGGTCCAGGTGATCGCTGTCACTCACGCTCCTCTGGTCCTCGCTTCGATGGAGCCCTCGTTCGACCCGGAACAGGACGCCCTCTTCATGTTCGACCTGGTGGGCCACGAGGTGAAGGTCACCCGCGCTGACTGGCGGCCTCGCGGGGATGCCAACGCGTGGCTCACCTCCGAGGTCTTCGACCTCAAGGAGCCGCGTTCCGTGGAGGCCGAGGATGCCATCACCCGAGCCAGGGCCGCGCTCAAGGACCCGGACCTGCCCCTTGAGGAGGTGAAGCGCATCCACAACGACCTGTATCGGCTCCTCAAGGATACGGATCCGTTCTGGCCGCGCTGGCTCGCGCGTGCCGAGGCCGCGGGAATCGAGCCATGATCCACGTCGAGCCCCAACCCGAGCCTCCGGACTTCGACGCCAAGGTCCGCCAGCCGGGCCGGGCCGGCCTGGCCTCGCCCGAAGGCGAGCTTCGACCACTCTGGCGCCACTGCGCCACTCAACTCTGGGAAGCGTACAAGGGCGTCTGTGCCTACTCCTCCCTCCACATTCCTCGTGGCACCGGTGCGCTCTCGGTCGACCACCTGCTTCCCAAGTCGAAGCGCCGTGAGCTGGCCTATGAGTGGCGGAACTACCGGCTCGCCTGCGTGCGGATGAACGCGCGCAAGAACGACCTCGAGGATGTGTTGGATCCGTTCGAGGTGCAGGACGGCTGGTTCGCGCTCGAGTTGTCCACGCTCGAGGTCATCCCAGGCGATGGGCTGCCCGATGCGCTGCGGGCTCAGGTCCAGAAGACCATCGACCGGCTGGACCTGAATGATGATGAGTTCGTTCGGGCCCGGGAGGGCTGGCACTCGGCCTGGAAGGATGGCGACATGACTTTCCGCCTCCTTCGCAAGTACTGCCCCTTCCTGGCGAAGGAGTTGGTCCGTCAGGGTGTCGTCCAACAAGAGGCGTAGACCCTCCTCCCGGCTCTCCGCCCCCGTCAGGCCGCGGCCGGGCTCGCCGCGCCTTGCAGGGACCTGTACTCGGCGTAGAGCTTGTCCCGCCAGGCCAGGAGGTCTCCGAACTCCTCGGCCAGCCCTGGTTCGGTGAACGCGGCGCGCATCCCGGGGCCGAGCGGGATGAGGGGGTGCTCCACCGGCCGCACCATGGTCAGCGAGACGGCCACGGCGATGTCCGCGAAGGTGAAGCCGGAGAGCAGCGTGTCGCGCCCCCGCAGGTCCGTCCGGAGCCGCTCGAGGCCTCGCCGGAGGGTGGCCCGGTCCTGCTCGGGGTCGCGCGAGTCCAGGCGGTACTTCCGGTTCATGAACACCGTTCCCAGCCGGGCGAGCGGCAGCAGCGCCGGGCGGAGCGGAGCGGGCACGGACGGAGGCAGGTTCTCGAGCTGCATGGCCTCGTTCCGGGCCATCCGGGACACACTCAGCGCGCGCGCCGCTTCCATGAGCCCGGTGGCGAGCTCCACGTAGCGGGCAATCTCCGCCTCGGCGCTCGCGGGGAACAGCGGCGCGCCCGTGCCCAGGCGGTCCGCGTACCGGGCGATCTCCACCGAGTCGCGCAGCACGCGCCCGTCATGGAAGAGCACGGGCACCGTGATGAGCCCCCGGAACGTCCGGGTGCGCAGCCGCAGCAGCGGCTCACCCAGGAAGGGCGTGTACGGCTCTTCCCGGTAGTCGATGCGGTGGTGGTCGAGCGCGAAGCGGGCCCGCTCCGACCACGGGGAGAACCAGGCGGCGACGAAGATGGGGCGGCTCATGGTTCGAGCATAGCCCCAGCCCTGAGCGCTAGCGCACCGTGTAGATGGCCGCGTCCTCGTGCAGCGCGTTGTTCTTGTCCTTGTACTGCATGTAGACGTTGTAGGTGCCGGGGGTGGCCGGGTTGCGCGTCACCACGCGGGTCGTCGTCGCGCCCGCCGCCCGGGCGAAGCCGAACGTCGTCAGGTCATTGGTGGACGTGGTGCCGGAGCACGCGAACTCGTCCGGCATGTCCGGGATGGTGATGTCGTAGTGGGCTCCGGCCTGGAAGGTGTCACCGCTGCTCTTCACGATGAAGGCGCGCTTGGTGATGGTGAGCCCCGGGATGGGCGTGCCCTGGAGCTTCAACTCCGCCACCGTTCCCGCCGGTGCCCCCGAGCCGATGGGCTCCACCCAGGTCACCGTCGAGGTGCTGGTGATGTAGTTGCCGCAGCCGTCGTTCCACAGGTCGCCGTAGCTCTTCACCTGGCCCACCATGTCCCCATGGAGCGGCGGAGGCGACACCGGGCTGGTCGAGTCGTCCGCATGGGCGATGAGGTGCCCGGCGGGCAGGTGCACCGTGCTGCTCACCGCCAGGTACGTCCCGGACTCGGTGTGGCCGGTGGTGTCGGCGGCCGCGCCCGCGGTGGCGGGGCTCACGCTGAAGGTAAAGACCAGATCGTGATGGGCGAGTGCCACGCCCGTGAAAGTGGTGAGGGGCAACAGCAGACCGGCAACCAGCTTCATTCGCGACAGACGCATGGGGGGCTCCTTGCGGGGGAAACGAAAACGGGCCGTGAACCCGTTCCACTACAACCCGTGAAACGGGTTCACTTGGTTTTAGTGGTTTATTTGGTTTTGGTAAATAGACCCTTAAACCAAGGTTTCGGCCACAGGCGGCTGCCCGGCCATCGCGAGCCCAAGGGAGGTGGCTCCGTGCCCGGGCGGACGAGTGAGCCGGGAGGGCATGGGAGAGGGGCCGGTGGCTGTTACCGGCTGGGGGGTACAGATGGACAGAGGAGCACGGGAATGAATGGGTCGCTGGAAGAGCCCGCCGCGCGGCTCGACCTGGAAGCGTTCCCGCTGGAGGTGCTCTGGAACGCCCCCATCGGGATGGCCCTCGTGGACCGGGAGCTCCAGCTCGTCCGCTTCAACCGGGCCCTGGCCGAGCTGCACGGCCTGCGCACCCGGGTCTGGCCGGGCATTCGCCTGGCCGACGTGCTCCCGCCCGGCGAGGCCACGCGGGACATCCTCTGGCGCATCGAGCAGGTCCTCGAGACAGGACAGCCCTTCTCCCGTATCGAGTTGGAGTGGGGCCGGGTGAGCTGCCATCCCCTCCATGACGGCGGGCGGGTGGTGGGTCTCTGCCTGTACCTCGAGGAGGTGCCCGAGCCGAGGCTCGCACACGAGGCCCTCCAGGTGAGCGAGGAGCGGCTGCGGATGTCCCTGGCCTCGGCCGCCATCGGCACCTGGGACTACAATCCAGCCACCGGCGAGTTCCTGTGTGACGACCGCGCCAAGGAACTCTTCGGCGCTTCGCCGGACTTCCGGATGGACTGCGAGCGCTTCCATTCCATCATCCACCCCGAGGATCAGGAGCGCACGCAGCAGGTCATCCAGCGGGCGCAGCGCCCGGAGAGTGGTGGGGGCTACAGCATCGAATACCGCGTCATCGGCATCCAGGATGGGGTCGAGCGGTGGCTCTCCGCCCAGGGGCGCGCCTGGTTCGATGACCAGGGCCAGTTCCGCCGTTTCAGCGGCACGGTGCTGGACATCACCCAGCGCAAGCGGGCCGAGGCCAGTGCCCGCTTCCTCTCGGAGGCCAGCCGCCTGCTCGCGGAGCGCCTGGACCGGGCGGAGGAGATCCTCGAGCGGGTGGCCCGGCTCGCCGCCTCCTCCATCTGCACCTACTGCATCATCGGCGTGACGCGGGAGGACGGGCGCCTGCCGCGCGTGGCCGCGGCGCACCGGGAGCCTTCCAAGGAGCTGCTCATCCAGGAGGCCCGGCGCTTCGTGCCCAGGGCCTCGGGGACGAGCCCGCTGCTGGAAGGGGTGCAGACCGGGAGATCGGCCCTCATCCGGGAGTTCACCCTGGAGGTCCGTCAGCGCTACGCCGTCAGCCCCGAGCACCTGGCGCTGATGAACACGTTGGATGCCCACTCGGTGATGACCGTGCCGATGCGGGCGGGCGGGAAGGTGCACGGGATGATGATCCTGGCCTCCTGCGCCCCGGGGCGGCGGTTCGACGAGGAGGACCTGGCGCTCGCGGAGGAGCTGGCCGCCCGGGTGGGCATGACGCTGGAGAATCTCCGGCTCTACGAGGAGGCACGGCAGGCGGTGGGCCTCCGGGACGAGTTCCTCTCCGTCGCGAGCCACGAGTTGAAGACGCCGCTCACCTCGCTCAAGCTCCAGCACGCGCTCATCGGCAAGTCCCTGACGCCGGAGTGCCGGGCCTCCGTGGGCGCGAGGCTCCCCAAGGCGATGAGCCAGGTGGAGCGGCTCACCACGCTCGTGGACAGCCTGCTGGATGTGAGCCGCATTGGCGCGGGCCGGCTGGGGCTCGAGCCCGTGGAGATGGAACTCACCCACCTGCTGCGCGAGGTGATGGAGCGGCTCTCCGAGGTGTTCGCCCAGGCCGGGTGCGTGGTGGACTTCCCCCCCACGCCGCCGGTGCACGGGTATTGGGACCCATTGCGGTTGGATCAGGTGCTCGTCAACCTGCTCTCCAACGCGGCCAAGTACGGCGCGGGCAAGCCCATTCACGTGTGTGTGCAGGTGGAGGGCGAGCGGGTCCGGCTGACGGTGGAGGACGAGGGCATCGGCATCGCCCCCGGGGATGTGCCGCGCCTGTTCTCCCGGTTCGGGCGCGCGGTGTCGGAGCGGCACTACGGCGGCCTGGGGCTGGGGCTCTTCATCTCCAAGCAGATTGTCGAGGCCATGGCGGGCAGCATCCGCGTGGAGAGCCAGCCCGAGCGGGGCTCGACCTTCACCGTGGAGCTGCCGTTGAAGACGGCCCAGGCGTGAGCGGGCCGCGCCCGGGAGGCAGCTCCAGGCGCGGCATTCCAGGTGTTGCGCGTGACTACTCCTTCGGGAAGGCGGTCCAGCCGGCCGTCCAGTCCTCGGTGCCGATGGCGCCGATGAACGTCGCGTGGGTGTCGAAGAAGCCCTCGACGTCGGCCGCGGGCCCGATGGGGGTGTTCAGCGCGGGCGAGCCAGCCTTCGGCTGGAAGTCCGGCGTCTCCAGGTTGAGGGCCGCGTTCAGCATCGGGTCGGCGATGCGGTTGCCCGTGGCGGCCTCCAGCAGCTTGGAGCCCTCGTCGAAGCTGGCGTCGTTGTCGGTGGTCTCGGCGCCCAGCGTGTTGCCGTCGGCCACGTTCTTGTTGTCCCAGAAGATGCTGTTCTTGATGAACAGCTCACCGTTGTCGAAGCGGGTGACGGTGGAGGTCTTGTCCACGTCCACCGCGAGGTCGGTGAAGTGGGCGATGATGACGTTGTTGATCTTCCCGCCGGTGCCATTCTTCAGGTGCATGCCGCCCTGGAGCTTGCCGGCCGTGCCCGGCTGCGCGTTGGAGCCGATCAGCGTGACGTTCCACACCTCGGGCTGGGAGAGCGGGACGGCGGTGGCGGCCTGGGAAGCGTTGTTGTCGCTCTCGAAGGCCATGTTGCCCACGTCCGCGTTCTGCTGGACGATGAGGAACTGCACCTTGCCGCGGTAGCCCGTGTCCCAGTCCAGGCCGTCGTCGTCCGGCTGGGAGACGAGGATGTGCTTGAGGTTGGCGGTGCCGCCGAACATCTCGACGCCGTCATCCGCGCCCTTGTGCACCTGCACGTAGTCCACCACCGTGCCCGTGCCGCAGCCGCCCAGCGTCAGGCCGTTGAGCTCGTTGTTGTCGGTGAGCTTGAAGCCGGCGAACTCGATGCGGGCGTACTTGAGGGTGCCGCAGTCGTGCGCCACGTCGGTGCCACCGTAGACGATGCCCGGCTGGGTCGCGGGGAAGCCCTCGATCTGCGCGTTGCCGCTGGACACGTTGATGGGGGCCTTGCCCAGCATCACCACGCCGCCCCAGGCGCCCGGCAGGCGCTTGCCCGCGTCGGTGGGCGCCGTGAAGACGATGGGCTTGTCCTTCGTGCCCACCGCGTTGAGCTTGCCACCGGTGGTGACCACCAGCGAGCTGCGGCCCGTGCCCTCGATGCGGGTGCCCGCCTCAATGGTCAGCGTGCCGCTCTCCACGAAGATGTGGTCCTTGAGCACGTAGACGTTGTTGGCCGTCCACGTGGTGTCGGCGGTGATCTTCGCCGTCACCTCGACGCGCTCTCCTACCGGGATGGGCTCGGGATCCGGCTTCACCTCCGGCGGCTCGCACGCGGTGAGGTTGCAGGCCGCCAGGCCGCCCAGGAGGGCCATCTTCAGGGACGTCTTCATTGCGTGACTTCCTTTTCCAGAGGGGGGGATGCGGGACTACAGATTCCAACCGAGCGACGCGGAGACGGACACGCCCGGGCGGTACTTCAAGACTTGAAGGTCACCCTGCTGCAGGACGACGAACTGGTTGAGCAGGTTGGTGGCGGTGAGCTTGAGCTGCGCGTTCTTGCCGAGCTGCTGGCTGAGCGCGATGTCCACGCGGTGGAAGGGGCGCTCGAGCACGTCGGGGAGACCCTGGGTGCCCACCTCGGCGATGCGCTCGCCGTACACGTTGTAGAGCAGCGTCAGCTCGGTGTTGCCCTGCTTGGGGGCCCACGTCAGGTTGATGTTGAAGACGTAGGGCGAGGTGCCCTGCAGGGGGCGCTGCTGGTTCGTCTGCAAGGGGGCGGAGTCACCCAGGTCCACCTCGGAGCGGGTAAGGGTGACGTTGGCGCCCGCGCGCAGCGAGTCCAGCACCGGCGTCAGCCGTCCCAGGCCCACGCGGGCCTCCAGCTCCAGGCCGTAGCTGGTGGCGGCCGGCGCGTTGTCGAAGCTCAGATCGAGCTGGGCCGGCGTGACGATGATCTGCTCGATTGGATTCTGGAAGCGCTTGTAGAAGGCGCTGGCGGCGAGCACCTCGTTGTCCCCGAGAAACCACTCCCCGCGGGCATCCAGGTTGTGGATGCGCGTCTCCACCAGCTCCGGGTTGCCGGTGACGGCGCGGCCGCGGACGAAGTCGAAGTAGAGGATGGGCGCCAGCTCGCGGAAGGTGGGCCGGGCCAGCGTGTAGCTGTAGCCGGTGCGCAGGTTCACCTGGGGGCCGAGCGCGTAGATGAGGTTGAGGGCCGGCAGCACGTCGCCGTACGTCTGGCGGGTGTTCTTGGCTTGCGAGGCGACGATGGAGTAGCCGGTGCCGGTGGTGAGGTTCTGCAGGCTGGCCTCGTAGCGCACGCCGGCCACCACGCGCAGGGGCTCCCAGAGGCTCACGTCGGCGTTGACGTAGCCGGCGAACAGGCCGAGCGCGGCGTCGTAACCGTCCTCGGGCAGGGTGGACTCCTGCATCTCGATGCCGTTGCCGATGTTGTCCGCCGAGAAGATGCGGTCCGGCCCCTGGCTGAGCACCGGCAGGTTGCCGCCCGCGTAGAGGTAGCGGAAGCGGCGCATGTTGAAGGCACGCACCGAGCCCTGCGCTAGGCCGCCCGCGCGCAGGCGCACGCCGGACAGGGGAACGGTGGCGTTGAGGCTGCCGCCGAAGGAGGACTCGTCCAGGGTGCTGTACCAGCGCTCGCCGCCGGGGTCGCTCTTGAAGCGCATCTCGCCGGACTCGTTCTGGCGGTAGGAGAGGCTGCGGGTGTCGGGCTCGTCGCGTTGGACGTGGGAGAAGTTGGCCTGCCAGTCCAGCTCCATGTCGCTCAGCACGTCGAGCCGGTGGAAGCCGCGCAGCTGGTTGAAGGTGAGCGTGCGGCTGACGAACTCGGCGGTGCCGCGGCTGTTGGGCTCGCCGTTGGGCTCCTCGCCGCGGATGGCGCGGGCGCGGCTCTCCCCGGTGCGGGTGAAGAGCGAGAAGAAGGACAGGTCCAGGTTGCGCTCGGGCTGGTAGCCCACGCTCAGCAGGCCGCTGAGGTTGGCGCTCTCGGTGCCCTCCACGCTGCGGCCGACCTGGTCCACGATGACGCCGGTGCCGTCGGCATCGCCCTCGGGGCGGATGATGTCGCTGATGCGCACGCTCTCCCGGTGGCCGTAGTTGATGCTGGCCAGGTAGCCCAGGCGCTGGTTCTGGAGGCGCAGGGTGTCGCCCATGGACGCGCCCACGGTCATGTTGGGCAGGGCCCGGGCCGTGCTCAGCGCCCACGTGTTGGGGAAGTCCCGGGTGATGCGGTTGACGTCCGCGCTGGTCAGGCCGCCGCGGCCGGCGAGCAGGGGCCCATTGCGCGGCACCGAGTCCGGCAGCCTGCGCGTGCCGTCGTCGAAGCCCAGCCAGCCGAGCGCGCCACCATGGGCGGCGGTGCGCTCGCGGAAGGTGCTCTGCGTGTCACCCGAGAAGCTGATGCGCGGCTTGAGCTCGAACTGGGACGGGTAGTTGTTGGTCTCGATTTGCAGCACACCACCGGCGAAGGTGCCCGGCAGGTCCGCGGTGTAGCTCTTGAGGATGTTGAGGTTGGCCAGGAGGCTCGTCGGGAAGATGTCGAGCGGTACGGCCTGCTCGTCCGGCTCGGGGCTGGGGAGGATGGCGCCGTTGAGCAGGGTGGTGGAGTAGCGGCCACCCAGGCCGCGCAGCAGCACGTAGCGGCCGCCCACCACCGTGGCGCTCACCACGCGCTTCACCGCGTCCGAGGCGCTCGAGTCCGGCGTGCGGGCGATCTCCTGGGAGCTGATGGCATCGGACACGGCGGCGGCCTTCTTGCGCTCCTGGAGGATGGCGCCCTCGGCCCGGCGGTCCGCGCGGGCCTCGACCACCACTTCCTGCACGGCGCCCGCGTCGGCGCTCAGTTGCACGTCCAGCTTCGTGGCCTTGCCCTGCTCCACGATGACGCCGGTGATGCGGCGGCCCTCGTAGACGTCATAGAAGACGCGCAGGTCATATTTCCCGGGCGGCAGCTCCAGCCGGTAGTTGCCGTCGATGTCGGTCAGCACGCTCTTCTGCCCGCCGGTGACGAGCTTCACCGTGGCCTCGATGAGCGTCTCCTTCGTCTGGGCGTCCGTCACCTGGCCGTAGATGCCGGTGAAGCCCGGGGGCGGAGCGGCCGATTCGACCATCAGCTCGTCCTCGGAATCACCCTCCGCCACTGCCTCTGTCCCCACCACTCCCTCTCCCCCCGGGAGAGGGTCGGGGTGAGGGTGCTGGGTTGAATCCGCGTCAACCTGGGACGAGGACTCAGAGGTCTCTGTGGCGGCGGGCGCCTGGGCCATCACGGGCGCGGCGAGCAGTGCGAGCGCCGCCAGTGCGACGCGAATGGAATGGAGAGACAACACGGGACTCCTCACCAGCGAGCGCGCGTAGAGAACGCGACGCCCGTGGCAACGAAATGGATGGAAGGTGAAAAGGGAGAGACCGGAATGAAGACTTCAGGTCACGGCGTGGACGGCTCGGCGACGGCGTCGGGGACCACGGCGACGGTGAGATTCCCGCCGCGTGCGAGGTCCATGACTTCCATCGCGGTGCCGTACGGCACGTCGTTCTCCGCGTCGAAAAACACGATCTTGTCCGGGCGCGCGTTGATCATCCGCTGAAGCCGGGCCACGACCTGGTCGCGCGGCACGTCCTCGCGGTTGATCTGCACCACACCCGCCTTGGTAACGGTGAGCACCACGGGAGGCAGCGCGCCGGGAGGAGGAGGAGCCACTTCGGTCTGCTCGTCCGCCTTGCCGGGCACGTCCATCCACATCTGTTTGGTCATCAGCGGGGTGACGACCATGAAGATGATGAGGAGCACCAGCACCACGTCCACGAGGGGCGTCACGTTCATCGCCGGGCGGATGCCGCCCTTGCCACCACCGACATCAAAGGCCATGGCGGTTCACTCCTGCTTCTTCAGGTCGACGACCTGGAGCGAGATGCCCGGGAAACCAATCTCCTGCAGCGTCTTGAAGACACCGCGCACCTCGGCGTAGCGCACGCCGCGGTCGGCCTTGAGCACCACGCGCGCCTCGGGGTCCTTCGCGTGGACGGCGCGGAGCTGCTCGGCGAACTGGGCCCGCGGCACCTCCTTCTTGTCCACGAACAAGGCGCCCTGGGCCGTGAGGCTCACCGTGGTGGGGGTGAGCGAGTTGTCCTCGCCCTTATCCGGATTCACCACCGCCGGGAGGTCCACCGCCGCGCCTGCCTCGAGCTGCGGGGTGACCACCATGAAGATGATGAGGAGGACGAGCACCACGTCCACCAGCGGCGTGACGTTCATCTCGGGCACGAGCCCACCGCTACGCCGGGCGGACATCGACGCTCTCCTTGCGCGTGGCGCGCTCGACGTCCAGGGCCACCGCGCCCTCACCGCGCACCACGGGGGCCACCACGCCGTGCACGTCCTCCAGGTGATCCATGAACTCCTTGCGGGCCAGGTCCAGCGACAGCAGGAGCGCATCCGCACGGGTGGTGAGGAAGTTGAACATCAGCACCGCGGGGATGGCCACCAGCAGGCCGAGCGCCGTGACGACGAGCGCCTCGGCGATACCGGCGGACACCGCGCCCAGGCCGCCCGAGCCCGTCTTCGCGATACCGGCGAATGCCTCGATGATGCCCACCACCGTGCCGAGCAGACCCACGAACGGCGCCACCGAGCCCACCGACGCCAGCACGCTCATGCCCCGGCGCACGTCCGCGGTGACGCGCTCGTAGATGCGCTCCAGGTCTCTGCGCGTCAGCTCCACCGCGCCCAGCTTGCCCTGCGGCGCCGCCTTCTTGGCCAGATACGTCTTCACGCCACCGCCCAGCAGCTTCGCCAGGCTGCTCGTCCGGGCCGTCGAGGACTCGATGACGAACTGCTCGTGCTGCTGCGACTCCAGCAGCTTGCCGGCGCGCGCGGCAAACTTCCGGTCCGCCGCCTTCGAGCGGAAGAAGTAGAGCAGGCGCTCGAAGAACACGACCATCGACGCCAGCGCGAAGGCGACCAGCGTGTAGGCGATGCACCGGGCGAAAAAGCCCATGTGGTGGTAGATCTCGATCAGATTGAAGTTCATCTGGGGGGCTCCGGCGGGTGAGACGGGAATGGCTCGCTACTTGAGACGGAAGGGGACCTTCACGATGCGGAAGACGGCGGTGGGCTGGCCGTCGACGAGCGCGGGCTCGTAACGCCACGTGCGCACCGCGGCGATGGCGGCGCCCACGAAGGGATCCTCTCCGCGCATCACCTTGACGTTGCTGACGCTGCCGTCCGCCTCGACGACAATCTTGAGGATGACCATGCCCTCCTGGCCCTTGGCCCTCATGTCGGAGGGGAACTCGGGCAGCAGGTTGGAGCTGAGTTCCTTGGGCGGCGTGGCGGACTCGGGGAGGTTGATGGGCCTGGGGCGCAGGGAGCCACCGGCCACACCGGGGCTGTCCATGCCCGTGACGAGGGCGCCCGCCACGAGCTGGCCCGTGCCTCCCACGGCGACGGGAGCCGCGGCCACGGCGTTCTCCGCGTCGGCCTCGGGCGGCTTCTCCACCGGAATCTCCTTGGGCGCCACCATGGCCGCGGGCGCGGCGACGGTGGGCGGCGGAGGCGGCTTCGCGGCCTTGGGCTTGGGCGGAGGGGGCGGGGGCGGGGGCGGCTTCACCTCCACCACCGGGGCAGGCGGCGGACGGAACACCACGTCCACCTTCTTCTCCTTGATGACTTCCCTCACCTGGTTGCCCACGGCCACCGCGGCGAGTCCGATCAAGGCGCACACCCCGAGGGAGGCGGCGCCAGAGAGCGCGAACCGCCGGGCGGACTGCACGTCGGTGGCGCTGTCGTAGGTCTCGAACATGACGTCCAGCCGTATAGCGACGTCACGTTTCAGCCCCGTGCAGCCCCCGCAACAGTTCGTCACGCCCTGCGTCACGTCTGGCTCGCGGGCCCCTCACGGCGGTGTTACGGCGTGACAATCCGCGCACGCTTCGTCACGTGGGCGTCCTCGTCACGGAGATGTCACCGGGGAAGGGGGCGGCCGGCTCCCAGGGGCGCTCCATTCTAGATCAGGCCTCGGGCGGGCGATCGGGCAGGCGGACGGTGCTCCCGGCAGGGCGTCGGATTGGAGGGGTCCGTCGAACCGTGCGAGGCTCGTGAAGACCATGTCGGCTGCGGAGCTTCCGGAAACGGAGCGGGGAATGATCGGTCCCTACCGCCTCCTGGGGAAGTTGAGCTCGGGGGGAATGGGGGTCGTGTACCGCGCGCGGCTCGACGAGACGGGGGAGCTGGTCGCCCTCAAGACGGTGCGGGTGCCCGAGGCGCCCATGCTGCGCGGCATCCGCCGGGAGATTCACGCGCTGCGGCGCATCCAGCATCCGGGCGTGGTGCGCGTGCTCGCCGAGGGCGTCCGGGACGGGCTGCCCTGGTACGCCATGGAGCTCATCGAGGGGCTCACCCTCCGGCGCTACCTCGACGAGCTGTGGAAGCGTGATCCGCGCCTCACGACCGACGTCGTCACCCAGGCCGTCTCCTCGCCCGAGTCCGCGGGCGCCCCGGCCGCCTCGGGCATCTCGTTCCGTTCCTTTGGACCGCCTCCGTTGGAGCAGCGGCGCGACGCCGCGCTGACCCGGCTGGACGAGGTGCTCACCCTGGCGCGCCGCCTGTGCTCCGCGCTGGCCTTCCTGCATGGCGAGGGCATCGTCCACCGGGATCTCAAGCCGGAGAACATCGTCATCCGCCCGGACGGCACGCCGGTGCTGGTGGACTTCGGGCTGGCCTCCGCCTTCGGAGGGCCGCTGGGCCGCGAGTCGCTCGACGTCTCCGGCAGCATGGAGGGCTCCTACGTCTACATGGCCCCCGAGCAGATCAAGGGCGGGCTGGTGGATGCGAGGGCGGACCTCTACTCGTTGGGCTGCATCCTGTATGAGCTGGTGGTGGGGCAGCCGCCCTTTGCCGGCTCGGGGTGGGACGTGCTGCGGCGGCACCTGCAGGAGCAGCCCCACCCGCTCTCCGCGTGGGTGCACGGTGTGCCGCCGGAGCTGGATGCCCTGGCCTGGCGCATGCTGGCGAAGGTGCCCCGCGAGCGCATCGGCTACGCGGCGGACGTAGGCGCCGCGCTCGCTGGCCTTGGAGCGGAGGAGCTGCCCCGGCCGCCTCGGGGTTCCCCGCGGCCGTACCTCTACCGGCCGGAGTTCGTGGGACGGCAGCGGCTCCTCCTGGAGCTGGAGCAGCGGCTGGCGCTGGCCCGAGAGGGGAATGGCGGGTGCCTGCTCATCGCTGGCGAGAGCGGCGCGGGCAAGACGCGCGTGGTGATGGAGTGC
>DASQMW010000277.1:0-22341 GCA_035645295.1 Archangium sp. | reverse complement strand
TCATCAACGACGTGGTGGCCACCCCGGGCCTCGCGCGCCTGGCCGTGCGCGGTCTGCCCCCGGTGACCTACCGGCTCTTGATGCGCCGTGGACGTGGCACGCGGCTCGCCGAAGAGGTGGTACGGGCGCTGCTCGGCTAACCGGGTGGCGTCGAGGACCTTGCGACGACACGTCAGCAGCTGCGCTCGTCCGCGCCGCCATCATCGCGAAGTGGAATGGCATGGCCGCGCCGCGCGCCGCCCGCGCACAGGGGCGGATGAGCACCGCCATCACCGGCGATTCTAGAGCCCCTCTCCGCCTGATGCGCTGAAGGCCGTGTACGAGTGAGCTGGGGCCGTCACGGCCCCAGCTCCCGATGCCAGAACCACTGGCCGTTAACGGCCAGTGGCCCCCGCAGTCATCGTGACAGCCGCTCTCGAGCGGTGGGCGCCGGGCTCGAAAGGGGGGAGCTCCGGCACGCGCGCACCGGGCCGCGATACACAGGCAGTTCAGCCCCTGAGGAGGAAGTGATGCCTCAGATGGCCAGCAATCGGCGCGTGCCGGACACGGCAGGGAGCCACCGCTCACTACCTGTAGTAGGTGCGCTCGACCGCGATCCCCGGGGTGTAAATTTCGGGCTGCGCAAAAAGCTTGTACTGACCAGGGCCCGCGTTCCAGGAGCCGACGTAGATGTTGAACTGATGATACGGCGAGCCGCCGCAGACGGAGCTGAGCTGACCATTGGGTTCGCTGGCCCTCCCCCGGCCAATCTCCTGCCAGCTGAATCCGTTCCACTTGGAGAGCACGACTGAGAAAAATTCATTGGGGTCGGGGGGCGAGCACACCCAGCCTCCAGAGATGCCGTTCGCATTGACGCCCCAGAAGTCGGCCGCGCAAAACGAGCAGGTGTCATAAAGAGAGGCCGCTTCTTGCTCCTTCAACGAGTCCGGCGCCATCTGTGCAGACGACTGCTGCGGCGAGGGCGCCTTCGGCGCCCTCGCCGCAGGCCGACGCCAGGGCCAGGACCGAAATCACAGCCAGGATACGTGCCGACTTCGACTGGATGCTCATTGTTCTCTCCTCATCCGGGTGACAGCCGAGTCTCGTCGCGCACCCTGCGCGACGAAGCCGGACTTCAGGGGACCGCCGTGCAGCGAAGCCCTTGGGAGAGCTCCCGGCTAGGTAGTAGGCGGCCGCCTGCGGATGTGACAAGAAAGTGCGCCCGGGTGGAGGTTCCTTCAGTTGAATCCGTTGAACCGAAGGCTTCGCGGAACCCGGCGTGCGCGTGGACGGGTGGTCAAGGGGACCGGTGGGCATATCACCACCACGTGTGCGGACGTAGAGACATGAAGGCGTATACCCTGCCCTCAGCGTGCGCTGGCCGCCGCCAGCGTCTTGAGCCAGAGCCCTGAAAGACACCTGGCGCTGGCCTGGACGTTGCTTTGGGAGCACGTCCCGGGCCTTTGCCGTGGTCTCCCGGCCACGGTGCGCGGCCCGGCGACCGCAAGCGCCACCATGTCCCAGACCCAGACTGCCCCTCCTGACTTCCTGTCCGTGCTGCGCCGCCATGGCTTCCTGCCCGCGGTGCTGAGCAGTGTCGCCGCGGTGGGGCTGCTGGCCCTGCGCCTGGACTGGAGCGCACGCGCCAGCTACGCGTTCCTCACCTGGAACCTCTTCCTGGCGTGGGTGCCATATGTGCTGTCATTGGTGGCCCGCCTGCTGGTGGCGCGGGGCTTTGGCCGCGGGTGGCTGCTGGCGCCGCTGGCCCTCGGGTGGCTCGCGCTGTTCCCCAACGCGCCGTACCTCCTCACGGACTTCATCCACCTGCACCAGCGGCCCGTGGTGCCGCTGTGGTTCGACGCGGCGCTGCTCGCGCTGTTTGCCGCCACCGGGTGGCTGCTGGGCCTGCTCTCGCTGGAGGTGTGGAAGGAGTGGCTGGAGCGGCGCTGGGGCCGCGCCCGGGCCTGGGCCTTCGTCGCGACCACGTCCGTGCTGTGCGGCTATGGCATCTACCTGGGCCGCGTGGAGCGGTGGAACAGCTGGGACGTGCTGTCCGAGCCGGGGCGCCTGCTCTTCGCCATGGTCGCCCACCTGCGCGAGCCCAGCGCCTTTCCGCACCTGACGCGCCTCACCCTCCTCTTCGCCGCGCTGGTACTGCTCTCCTACGCCGTCTTCGAGGCACTGGTGACGCGGCTGCGCTGCCGCCGCGTGACGCCATAGCCGCATTGCAAGCGCAATCAGGAGGCGACTCCGCCGTTCAGCTTTGCGCGCTGGAACACGCCGGAGGTGCCGCGATATGGCGCCGTCCTCTGTGCATTCGTGCGTGCGCGTGAAGTGCCAACTCCAGGAGCGTCAATGCAGAAGTCAATGGGAACAGGCGTTTTCCACCAGGCGTGGTTGCTGGCCGCTACCGTGCTGCTGCAGGCGTGCGTGGACACCACCCTCGCCGAGCCCTCTGGCGCGGAGGCTCCCATGCGGGCCGTGGGCGCGCTGGAGACGGCGGCGGACTCGGAGGACATCCTCGCGCGGCTCCAGGCCATCCCCGGGCTCACCGTGCTCGACGAGCGGCCCTCGCCCTACGCGGGCACGCGCTTCTTCCGGATGGTGTTCGAGCAACCCGCGGACCACGGGCGTCCTTTGGGGGAGCGCTTCCAGCTCCGGGTGAATCTGCTGCACCGCTCGGTGGACGCGCCCATGGTGCTCTTCGGGAGCGGCTATGGGCTGGGGAACAACCCGTCGCAGGCCGAGCCCACCGTGCTGCTCGGCGCCAACCAACTGTCGCTGGAGCACCGCTTCTTCGGCACCTCGCGGCCAGCCTCGAATGACTGGAAGCTGCTCGACATCCGCCAGGCCGCGGGCGACTCCCACCGCATCGTCGAAGCCTTCAAGCCGCTCTACTCCGGGCGCTGGCTGAACACCGGCGGCAGCAAGGGCGGCATGGCGGCCGTGTACCACCGCTACTTCTACCCGGACGACGTGGACGTCACCCTGCCGTACGTCGCGCCCAACACCCATGGGCTGGATGACGCGCGCTACGCCGACTTCATCGAGCAGGTGGGGGATGCGGACTGCCGCGGGAAGCTCCAGGCCTTCCAGCAGGACGTGCTGCGGCGCCGCGAGGAGCTGCGGCCCTTCATGGAGGAACTGGTCACTACCCGGGAGACGGGCTTCGAGGTGGTGGGCGGCCTGGACCGCGCCCTGGAGTTCGCCGCCGTCGAGCTGTCCTTCTACTTCTGGCAGTACGGCGGCGCGTCCTTCTGCGCGCGGGTCCCCGCTCCCGGCGCGCCGGCGGAGGAGACCTTCGGCTTCCTGGACGGCGTGGTCGGCATCGCCTTCACCTACGGTGACGTCGAGCTCGACTACTTCGCCGCCTATTACTACCAGGCCGCGACGGAGCTGGGCTGGACGCGCTTCTCCACGCGACACCTGGACGGGCTGCTGCGCTACCCGGGCGCGGACGAGCCCCGCGCGTACCTGTCCTTCCCCGTGACGGAGCCGTTCAAGCCCGGCCTCATGCACCGCGTGGAGCAGTGGGTCCGCAACCACGGAAAGCGGATGCTCTTCATCTACGGGGAGAACGACCCCTGGTCCTCCGGCGCCTTCGAGGTGCGCGAGCGCAATGACGCGTACCGATACATCGTCCCGGCGGGCAACCACGGCGCGCGCATCAGCCAGTTGCCCGAGCCCGAGCGGACCCAGGCCGTGGAGCACCTCTACCGGTGGATGGGATTGGACGTGCCGGCCGCGGGGGCTCGGAGTCTGGCGCTAGAGGCCGCCATGGCGGCGGAGCACACCGAGCCCATGGCGCCACGCTTCCGGCTGTAGCACCAACGACATACGGGGGAGTCAGGTTTTGGGGCTCCCTGGCGGAAATCTACGGCAACGGAGAGAACCCGCTGCCGCACGCCTGGGCGAGCAAGGGAACGACGACAACGGCCAGCCCTACTTCAACCTGGGTACCGGCCATACCTCCCCCCGGCGTGTCCGCACACGCTGGACGCCCCAGGGGCGGCGCAGCCTCTGCCAGTGAGGCTGGGCTTCCGCAAGATCGGCTCGCAGCCGGTGAGGTGAGGCGTTCCTGCGCCTCCCGCTCCGTCCGGAGCGAGCCGGATGGAGTGTGGACTCCACGAGGGCCCCTCGTACCCGAGGGCTCCCTGTATTGATTCCCGCACCGTCCCACCCCAGCTTCTGTCTGGGTTTTCGGAAGAAGGGGGGCGTGTTATGCGCAACATCCTCAAATGGGCGCGTGTCAGTCGTGCCATGCTGGCCATGGTCCGGAATGCCGATCAGGCGGACCGGGTCTTCGATCTGATTGAGGCGCTATATGCCTCGTCCGATGCGGCGAAGAAGATGGTGGAGCGGATGTCCCGGGACCCGGAACTCGCGCGCGTGCTGCGGGAGCGCCCTCGGCTGGGCCACCTGGACCTGGAGGCACTGGGCAGGCTACCCTCGGGCACGCTGGGCCGCGTCCTCGCGGACCAGCTGCGCGAGTATGGCGTGGATCCCAACGTGCTGCGCGTGCAGCAGGCCCCGGACGCCGCCAGCTACGTGAAGGCCCACCTGTTCGAGACCCACGACCTCTGGCATGTGGTGACGGGCTTCCCCCCGGACTCCGCGGGAGAGCTGGGGCTGCAATCCTTCTACTTCGCCCAGCACGGCACCCGGGTGTCGATGGGCGTCTTCGTGACGGGGCTGGCCTTCACCTTCCTGCACAGATTCGAGCTGTGCGAGGTGGCGATGCCGCAGGTGGTCCGGGGATGGCTGCTGGGGAGAAAGGCCCGACGGCTGTTCGGTACGGACTGGAAGCAATTGCTGGCTCAACCGCTGGAGGAAGTCCGCGCCACACTCGGCCTGGAGCTCGACGCGGTGGACACGTTCGTGCGCGAGTGCGAGGCAGCCAGGCTTTCCACTGTGACGGTTCAGGCCTGAAAGGAAGCCCTCGCATGTGAGGCTGCCGTCTTTCAAGCAGCATCAGCCTGCCGCGCGGGGCATCTCGCGCGAACATTGACCGTGTCCAGATTGGTGCCGTGAAGGTCTTCTGCTCCAGAAGGAAGGTACCCATTCATGCGCTCCAGCCTTGAAGAACGCCTGCAGACCCTCCAGTGTCCTAGCGTCATCTCGCGCTACTTCTCCGGGGAGGGGCAGGCGGACGGCATGCCGCGCGAAACGATGGCGCGGTATCAGCTGGAAGCGCTCCAGGCCATTGTCAGACGGGCGTATGACCACTCGCCCTTCTACCGGGAGAAGCTGACCCGAGCCGGAGTCTCTCCCGAGGACATTGAAAAGCTTTCGGACCTCCCCCGGCTCCCCTTCCTGACGAAGGACGAGCTGCGCGGGCAGCCCTGGCTCCTGCTGACCTGCGACAAGAAAGACATCGCGCTCATCCAGGTGTCCACCGGCACCACCGGCGGCGAAGAGATTTATATGGCATACACGTGGAACGACTACCTGCTCCACGACCTCTCCCCCCGGTACGCCCGGCTGTTCCCGGTCGGCCCGGGTGACGTGTGCCTCAACGCCCTCCCGTATGAGATGAGCACGGCGGGGCTTGCCTTCCACAAGACCTTCATGGATGGCTATCAATCCACGGTCATCCCCGCGGGCAAGGGAGGCGCCTACTCCACGCCCACCAAGACCCTCAAGATGATCCGGGACCTGCGTCCCACCGTCGTCGTCACCAGCCCTTCCTGGTCCATCATCCTGGCGGAAGAGGCGGCCCGGACCTCGTTCGACCTGACGGACCTGAAGCTCAAGAAGATGTGGCTGACGGGCGAGGGGTGCTCGCCCGCCTTCCGCCAGCGCGTGGAGAAGCTCTGGGGCACCACGGCCAACTACTTCTACGGCTCCCTCGAGTGCGGGGTGCTCGGAATCGAGTGCGATGCGCACGCTGGGTACCACCTGGCCCAGGCCCACGTCCTCATGGAGGTCGTGGACCCCACCACCGGGGCAAGCCTGCCGCCCGGGGAGGTGGGCGAGCTCGTCGTGACGGCGCTCCTGCGCTACGACAGCCCCATCCTCCGCTTCCGCACGGGGGACCTGGGCTGCATCGAGACCACCGCGTGTGAATGCGGCTCCCCCCTCACCCGCTTCCACATGAGGGGCCGTGCGTTCGACCAGCTCTACTTCCGGGGCAGGCCCCTCTCCCCCCTCTACCTGGAGGAGTTCCTGATGCGGATGCCCGAGGTCGGCAACTGGTTCCAGTTCGTCCTGCCCTCCTCGGACAGCGCGCGCATCCGGCTCCGTTGCGAGCCGGCGGACGGCATCGCGCCCTCCCAGGCGCTGGCCACCACGCTCGCCAGCAGGATGGAGGCCGCGACCGGCCTGACCTTCGACATCGAGCTCGTCACGCGCCTGCCGCGCCCGACGGGCAAGGCCGTCCGCGTCGTTCGCGAGTGATTCACCCACCCTGCGGAGGAGCCCCGTCATGATCATCGATGCCCATGCCCACGTCTCGCCCACCGACTATGGCGCCACGGAGCAGTACCTGGAGCTGCTGCGCCAGAGCGGTATCGAGCAGGCCGTCATCTGCCCTGGCGGCATGCTGGATGTGCGGAAGATGAGCGAGTACGTGTCCGGCAAGCAGAAGCCAGACACGACGCCGAAGAACGACTACGTGGAGCGGTCCGTCCGGTCCAGCCCCAGGCTGGTGGGGATGGCCTGCGTGGACCCGAGCACACCACGGGCCGCCGAGACGCTGGAGCAGTGCCTGAACCAGGGCTTCCGGGGGCTGATGGTCTCTCCCCTCATCCACCGCTTCTCGTTCCCGGATGACGCGATGGCCGACCTGGCCGCGCTCTGCGGAGAGCGCGGGCTGCCCGTCATCTCCCACAATGGGTGGAGGCCGGGAGCGAACACCGCCGACTTCGTCCTGCTGGCGAAGAAGTTCCCCCGCACCCACTTCATCCTGGAGCACATGGGGGCCCTGCCCAGCGACGTGGAGGCGGCGGACGCGGCCGCCGTGCTGGACAACCTCTTCCTGGAGACCTCGCTCAGCAGCTACATGCATCTCGTGGAGACGGTGAAGAAGGTCGGGGCGAGCAAGGTCATCTTCGGCTCCGAGTACCCCCTCTCCCACCCGGACGTGGAGCTGAGAAAGGTGCTCCTGCTTCCCATCACCGACGGCGAGCGCGAGCACATCCTGGGCGGGAACATCCGCGGGCTCCTCCACCTCGCCTGAACCCGAGCACGGACAGAGGGATTCATGACCCGCTCAGAACAGCTGGAGCGCCTCGCTCCAGTGCTGCGCCATGCACGAAGCGCCCCCTTCTACCGGGAGCGCCTGCCAGCCACACCGCTCCGGTCCTGGGAAGACTTCCAGCGGCTCCCCTTCACGACCAAGGAAGACCTGCGCCAGCAGTCCCCTCACGGCCTCGTCTGTGTTCCGGGCCACGAACTGCTGCAGTACCACGAATCCTCCGCGACGACCGGCACCCCCGTCTCCGTCTGGTACAGCGGGGGCGACCTGACGGAAATCGAGGAGCGGTTCTCCGAGTGGGGCGTCGGGTTCGCGCCCGGGGACCGGGTGCTCATCCGCTTCCCGTATGCCCTCTCCACCATTGGCCACTTCGTCCATGCCGCCGCCCAGCACAAGCGGGCCTGCGTCATCCCCGCGGACAGCCGGACGTCCATCACCCCACTGCCTCGCGTCGTCGAGCTGCTGAAGAAGTTGCACGTCACCGTCCTCGCCACCATCTCCCTGTCCGCGGTGATGATCGCCGAGGCCGCGGAGATGGCGGGGCTCGCCCCCCGGCGCGACTTCCCTCACCTGCGAGCCATCTGCTGCGCCGGCGAGCCCCTGACGCGCGCTCGGCGCCAGCTCCTGGAAGAGCTTTGGGGGGTTCCCGTGTATGACAATTACGGCATGACAGAGACGGGTCCCCAGGCCATGGATTGCCGGGAGCAGCGGCTCCATCCCTGGCAGGACCACTTCTGGATGGAAGTCCTGGATGAGCGACTGGAGAAGGAAGTGGCACCGGGCGAGACGGGCCAGTTGGTCGTCACGTCCCTCACCCGACGGGCCTCGCCCGTCATCCGCTACCTGACAGGGGATCGCGTCCAGCGTCTGGAGCAGCCGTGCGGTTGTGGCCAGATGTCGACCCTGCGCATCCGCGGCCGGGAGGACGACCTCCTGTGGAGCCAGGGCAGGCCGTTCGACCTCTGGGACCTGGAGGAAATCGTCTCCCAGCTGCCGGGCCGCCGCTTCTGGAGGGCGACCCGCGGGCCGGAGGGCCAGTTGCACTTCACCGTGGAGCAGGAACGGGACGGGGACTCGCTGCGGCCCGCCCTCCTCTCACGGCTGGAGGCGCACCACGGCGTCCGGCTGAAGGTGGACCTGGTCCCCAGGGGAACACTCTACGACCGGAGCGAGCCCATCTCCTTCGGAATGACAGGCAAGCCCATCTACGTGCGCACGCCACCGCTTCAGCCAGCCCTCCGCTCGTGACGGAGCGCCAGGCCCACGTCTTACGCCCGCGACACTCATCCCGGCATTCCTTCTGTCGCGGGCGGCACCTATCCAGGAATTGCCGGGGGAGAGCACCATGAACGCAGTCATGAACAGCAGTGTTGGGGATGTCGTTTCCATGGAGAAGCGTGAGCGCATCCGGCTCGAGCGCATCGAGGGAGACCGGAACCGGGTGGAGGATGCCGGCGCACTCACCGTCTGGTTCGACACGGCCGGGTTGACCACCCCCACGGACGGCGCGGGCATCCTCGCGCGGGTGACGAACCTGGCCTACACCGGCGTCCTCCTCTACCCGGACAACCTCGACGCGCTCGCGCCCGCCATCCCGGCGCGCATGCTCAAGGCCTTCCAGGCTCGGAGCATCGAGGACCTCGCGCGGCTCCAGTCCCTGCCCCAGGCCGGCCAGGACGTCGTGGTGGCCAGCCCGGACGTCCAGGTGCTGAAGAAGGCCGCGGAGCAGGGGCTGAAGACCTGCTACCGGGCCTACGTGGACGACGGGGCCAGCCTGCACCAGTCCATCCAGGAAGGCGTCCACCATGCCTACCTGATGATTCGCTTCCGGGACCCCACCAACATCCCCCTGGAGCTGGTGATTGCGTCGCTGCAGGCCACGCACACCGTGCTCATCAAGGAGATCAACACCCCGACGGACGTGGATGACGCCATCGTCACCCTGGGGGTGATGGAGGTGGGCGCGGATGGCGTCATGTTCTCGCCGCGTGCCCATGAGGCGCTGAGCGAATTCGTCGCGCGGCTCGGCCGGCTGGACCGCTCGGCGGTGAAGCTGGAGGTGGCCACCCTGGTGCGCAGCCAGCCGGTGGGCATGGGCTACCGCAGCTGCATCGATACCTCGACGCTCTTCTCTCCCACGGAGGGCATCCTCGTGGGGTCGACCTCGCAGGGCGGGCTGCTGTGCTGCCCGGAGGTCTTCTTCCTGCCGTACATGGAGCTGCGCCCCTTCCGGGTGAACGCCGGGGCGGTCCACAGCTACGTCTACAACTTCGGCAACCGCACGGACTACATGAGCGAGCTGCGGGCGGGCTCGCCGGTGATGATTGTCGACCGCACCGGGAGCGCGCGCCGGGGCAGCGTCGGCCGGATGAAGACGGAGGTGCGCCCCCTGCGCCTCATCGAGGCCGCGTTCCAGAGCGGCGAGCGCATCAACATCCTCATGCAGGACGACTGGCATGTCCGCATCTTCTCGGACGAGGCCCGGCCGCTGAACATCACCGAGCTGCGCCCCGGGGACAAGGTGCTCGGGCACCTGGCCCGGCCCGGCCGGCACGTGGGCATCAAGGTCGACGAGCACATCCTCGAGACCTGAGGCCTTCCCGCACCGAGCACCTCAATCCCAGTACCGGAGAGTGACATGAATGGAGTCGCCAAGCAGATCCGCTGGTCCCACTTCCTGGACCGGCGGAGCAGACGAGGCATCATCGTTCCCATCGACCACGGGCTCTCCATCGGGCCGGTGGAGGGACTGGCCACCGTGGAGCAGGTGTCCCGCTGGATAGGGCACCCGGGAATCACGGGCATCATCGCCCACAAGGGCCTGGTGGAGCGGCTCGGCGGTTACGGCCTGCTGAGGGGGCTCGGCGTCATGGTCCACCTCAACGGCATGATGTCGCTGGCCTCGATGCCGGACCGCAAGGAGCGGTTGACCACGGTGGAGGCGGCGCTGCGCCTGGGGGCGGACGCGGTCTCCGTGCAGCTCAACTTCGACGGCACGAACGACGCCCACAACCTGACCCTGCTCGGGGCGGTGGTCGACGAGGCCCAGCACTACGGCATGCCCGTGCTGACCATGCTCTACGACAAGGTCTCGTGCGACGGGCCGGAGCAGCGGCTGAGCAGGCTGCGACACCTGATGCGGGCATGCGTGGAGCTGGGAACGGATGCGCTCAAGCTGGCCGTGCCCGAGGAACTCTCGCAACTGCCCGGGCTGCTGGAGGGCATCCGGGAGCACACCGCCGTGTTCTTCGCGGGCGGGGCGGTGCGCTCGGAGGACGAGCTCCTGCTGATGGCGCAGGAGGTGGTGCGCTGCGGCGCCACCGGGCTGTGCGTGGGGCGCAACATCTTCCAGCGCGAGTCCGCGGGTGTCACCCTCACGAGCCTGCAGCAGGCGGTCCTGGGAAGCCCCGTCCCGGAGCCGGAGCCCCACCGCGCCTGGACCCGCCCCGCCCGGGCCCACGTCCGGTGGTCCCCCGCGGTGGAGGAGGTGGTGAAGTGAAGCCCACTGTGATGGGGGCCCCTCCCACGGGAGGGGTGTTTCACGGCCCGCACCGTCCCCTGCTCGTCAAGAAGTTCGGCGGCACGTCCGTGGCGGGCATCGAGCGCATCCGGAGGATCGCCCGCCTCGCGCTGGAGAGCCAGAAGGCCGGCTGCGACGTGGTGGTGGTGGTCAGCGCCATGGCGGGCGAGACGGATCGCCTGCTGAAGCTCGCCCACCAGGTCCTCCCGCTGCCGGACTCGCGGGAGCTGGACGTACTCGCCGCCACGGGCGAGCAGGTGTCGGTGGCACTGACAGCCCTGGCCATCCAGGCGGAGGGAGGAAAGGCCATCTCCCTGCTGGGGCACCAGCTCCCGGTGCGCACCGACAGCGCCTTCACCCGGGCCCGCATCCACGGGGTGGAGCTGGGCGTCCTCCGCCGGGCCCTCGCCCGGGGGCAGATCGCCGTGGTCGCCGGGTTCCAGGGGGTGGACCCGGAAGACAACATCACCACCCTGGGGCGCGGTGGCTCTGACACCACGGCGGTGGCAGTGGCCGCAGCGCTGCGAGCGGACGTCTGTGAAATCTACACGGACGTGGACGGTGTCTACACGGCCGATCCCCGTGTCTGCCCATCCGGCCGGAAGCTGCGGGCCCTCCCGTACGAAGAAATGCTTGAGCTGGCGTCCCTGGGGGCCAAGGTCCTCCAGGTGCGCAGCGTGGAGATTGCCATGAAGTACGAGGTTCCCATTCACGTCCGCAGTACATTCTCGGAGGAGGAAGGAACCCGGGTCGTCGCCCGGGAGCAGGTGCTCGAGGGCCGGAGGCTGACAGGGCTGGCCTGTGAGCGGGGACAGGCCCGGGTGGAGCTGCTCGGCGTGGAGTACCGCCCGGAGCTGGTGGCGGAGCTGGCGGACGTGCTGGCCGGGCTGAACGTGTGCGTGGACATGCTCTGCCATGCCCGCTGCACGCTGGAGAGTACCCAGGCGGACATCGCCTTCACCCTCGCGGAGGCGGAGCTCCCCCGCGCCCGGCAATGCCTGGAGCAGCTCATGGACAGGCTGGGGAGCCGTGAGCTGCGGGTGTCGGGGGGCCTGGCCAAGGTCTCGCTGGTGGGCATCGGCCTGCGCTCGGATCCAGGCATCGCCGCCCGCCTGTGCCGTGGCCTGAACCAGCACGGCATCCCGGTGATGGGCCTGGCGGTGAATGAGCTGCGGATCAGCTGCCTGCTGGAGGCCGGCGTGGCGGACCAGGCCGTCCGCATCCTGCACGACACCTTCGGGCTCGGCGACGAGACGCCCGTCGAGTCCCCCGCCTCCGAGGCACTCGCCGCCAGCGCTCCGGCCTGAGCGGCGGAGGCGGAAGGTGCCTCCCACCGGGCTGCCCTGGAAAGTGACAGGGCAGCCCGGTGCGGGAGCGTCAGTGGGGGTGATGAGGACCATCATCTCCTGGCAGCACGATTTCCTCCAGTTCCATCATGCCCAGGTCTCCGTGGTCCAGGATGTGGCAGTGCATCACGAACTTTCCGATGTAGCGCTCGTAGCGGGTGCGCAGCCGGAAGGACTCGCCCCGCCCGACGAAGAGGGTGTCCTTCCAGACGTCCTTTCCATTGCCCAGCATCACCTGGAAGGGATTGACGTGGATGTGGAAGGGGTGACCGAGGAGCGGCGAGGAGGAGACCATCCACTCCTCCGCCGCCCCCAGCTCGAGCCTGCGTGGCGGGGCGTGCGGGTCGAACTGCTTGCCATTGATGAGGAACCTGGGCGGGGTGAACGCGAGGTCCAGGTCGAAGTGCGCCATCTGCATGCCGGTGAGCTCGTCATCACCGACGGGGTCGAGCGGCACCAGTTCGGCGAGCTCCTTCGGGTCAGGCAGCAGCATGGGGAGGCCCTTCCCCTCCACCACGACGCGGGCCAACACCTTGCGCGTCTCCGGCTGGCCCGACAGCGAGCGCTCAGGAGGGCTCGCCTCGTCCAGCAACAGGTAGGTCTCCTGCTTGTTGCCGGCCTTCACGAGCACATCCACCCGATAGCCGGGGAACATCTCCGATTCCTCGACCTGGTCGAGCCGGCCGGTGGTGATGCCGTCATGTGCAATCTGGTACTGCGGCACCACGGACTGCGGATCGCTCTCGCGCACGAGCTTGAGCCGAACCGTCTCAAAGGAGCCCGTGTCGATGAACCGCCAGCGCTGCACCTCGCCGGGCCTCATCTTGAAAGTGGGCACGAACTCCCCATTGATGAGAGTCCTCCGGCCGGACTGCTCCCAGCGCCCCGGGATGAACACCCGGAAGTCCTCCACCATGTTGGCCTGCGTGCCGGGCTCGGTGGGGTCGTTGGTCAGGGCGTAGGGAATCTGCAGGAGGACGAAGATTTGCTCCCGGGCCGCCTTGATGGCGGGGACCTCATCGATGTCACCCCGGACAATCAAAGGGCCGGCCATGCCGCTGGCGACCTGGATGGCCGTCGAGCCGTGCTTGTGGGCGTGGTACCAGTAGGCCCCCGCGGGGTGGTCGGCGGGAACCTTGATTTCATACTCGAACTGTTTCTGGGGGACGATGGACAGCAGCACGTTGTCGGAGTTGCCCGCTGGCGACACGTGCAGCCCGTGGGTATGAAGGTTGGTCGTGTTGAAGCCATGCGGGATGTTGGGATCTGACGGCGGCGGTTGCTGCTCCACCGGGAGCTGGTTGTCCAGCAAGATATGCAAGGTGTCCCCGGCTCTCACCTCGATGGTCGGCCCGACGAGCCCGCCGTTGTAGGAGCGCAACTTCACGGCATCCCATTCCAAGCATTTAGCCTCATCCCGGAGCTTGCAGATGTTGTTTGTGGCATACCGAACCACCAGGTTCTGATAGACGTCCTGCTTCGGCCCAGGACGGGGCCTGTGTTTGGGTTTGGCGCTGGCCGTCGCGCCCACGAGCACTCCGGCGAGCAGCACCAGGAGACTGAAACTCCGGAGAGTCGGCAGCCACCGTTGAGCGGTACGACGCACGAGCCGGGCGCGCCGCGCTCGGTCCTCCACAGTCCACTTGCACTCGAGTCTCAAGTCCATTCTCACGCTTTCTCCATCTGGCAACCTGCCAGCCAGGGAAGCGGTAGATTAAGGGCTCGTGATGGACGGCGAAGGGGGTGAAAGTTCTGAATTATCTATATCAAACCACCCCACCGTGTTCAATCAGAACATCTCTTCACCAGCACCCTAAATTTGATAATGAATTGCCCCACGGCCGGAGCCCTGGGGACGAGTCCTCCGGTACGGTTCGCGACAGAGCCTGTCTTTCATTGCCATCTGAGAAAACAGGAAGCTCCAGAGGGGGGGGAGGAACGGCCCTCCGGAAGCGCACGCCCCCCGGCGCGGCGCTCGCGTCCCTCACGGTCCGGTGCCATCCTCGGCGCCTCCGTGGACGCCCCCCGTGCCCGCCTTCATCGAGCTGTCGCCGTCCAGCCCCGCGTCGCTCTGGAGGACTACGCGTCCCCGGAGTCGTTCATCGCCTGCCATGGCACGACCTGGACGCGGCGCTCCTCCACGGAGGCCGTGCGCCGGGAGCCGTAACGCAAGCCCGCGCTGCATCAGCGCGGCAACGCCTCAGCGGCATACTGAGCCGCGAACTCGGCCGTCGGTGGGATGGGCTTGATGACGTCGATCATCACCCCGTTCGGGTCCTCGGTGATGAAGTGGCGCTGTCCGAACGGCTCGTCGCGCAGGGTCCGGAGGATGGGCAGGTTCGCCGCCTGGATTCGCGCGTAGACCTCGTCCGGGTCCTCCACCTCGAAGTTGAGGAGCAGGCTGGAGGTCCTTCCGCGCCCCGACGGGGGAATCGTCTCGTGGTCGTTCCGGACAATGCCGAGATTGACGTCCGGGCTCTCGGTCGACTGCAGGTGGACGTACCAGTCGCTCTCGAACAGCGGCTTGAACCGGAAGTGGGTGACGTAGAAGCGCGCGGCCTCGGCCACGTCAGGAGCCAGCAACACAGGGTAGTAGGCGGTCGTCTTCATCTCTTTTCCTCCAGGCTTTCTCGACATACAGTCTGCATGTTTCTTCGACCACTAACATACAGGCTGCACGTATGCAATCCAGGACAGGCAGGCGTTCGAACCGTGAGCGGACGGAGGTGACGCGGGGTGACCTCGTCACAGCCGCGCGCAAGCTCTTCACCGAGCGGTCCTATGCCGAGACCAGTACGCCGGACATCGCCACGGCCGCCGGGGTGACGCGGGGCGCGCTGTACCATCACTTCGAGGACAAGCAGGCGCTCTTCCGGGCGGTGGTCGAGCACGAAGCGCTCGCTGTTTCCGAGGAGATTGAGCGCGCCACGCCACCGGCGCTCCCGGTGCGCCGGGCGCTGCTTGCCGGAGCGGACGCCTACCTCACGGCGATGGCGGTGTCGGGACGCACCCGGCTGTTGCTCCTCGACGGCCCAGCGGTGCTCGGGCGCACGGAGATGGACGCCATCGACCTCCGCCACGCCGGCCGCACGCTGCGGGAAGGGCTGGCCGAGGCGATGCGTGAAGGTGTGCTCGCCAAGGCACCGCTCGACGCACTCACAGGACTCTTGTCGGCGGCGTTCGACCGTGCGGCGCTGGCCATCGACGCGGGTGCGTCCGCCGCAGATTACCGGGGCGCCATTGTCGCGCTCATCGAAGGGCTTTTCACCGCCACGCCGCCGTCCGGAGCACCTCCATCATCGCGTCCAGGTCGGCGTCGGTCGTGAGCGGGGGATGAGAGTGACGCGCAGGGACACGCCCTTCGGCTGCTTCGGCTGCACGAGGTAGGAGTCCCCGCGCGGCACCAGTCACTCGCGCAGGCGTGTCTGCAGGGCGTCCCACGGCTCGGGCGACACGTGCTTCGGGGTGTCGCCTCGCTGGCGGGGTGGGACATCCTCATGCTTTGACTCCGCGGGTGCGTCTGCCTCCAGCGAACAGCTCGCACGGGCTGAATGTCTGAAACCATTCTCGGCGGTGGCCACGGGGGCTCATGGCTCGACGCGGTGGGCCTCCTGTATGGAGAGTCTCTCCCGTCTCCTGCCAGCGGGCTTGCGCCAAGCCAGACACGAGCAGGACATGGAGAAAGGTCAGCACATGCTGCAAAGCATTGAACGGCTCACTGTACTGCTCGTGACGTTGGGGCTCTGTCTGGGAGCCGGGGCAGCCCCGAACCATCCCCAGTCCCTGGCGGGCGCCCAAGGCGAGGTGGAGGTGGTGGAAGCACCACCGGCGGGAGCGGAGGCCCGCTCGCAGGGGCGGGGGCGCCCCTGCGGGGTGCGGCTGCCAACGCCTGCGACCCAGGAGGCGCTCTCGGCCAGCGGTCCGTATGGGTTTGCGACCCGAGACTTCGTATTCGTGGACGAGTCACGCCCCACGCCGCCCAATGGACCCTACCCCGGAGCGCCCACGAGGACCCTGCGGGTGCGCGTCTGGTATCCCGTCTGCGCTCCGCTGGAGGCCTCGCCGCCGCCCGCCACGCGCGTGCCCGTGGCGAGCGGGGGCCCCTTCCCCCTGCTCGCCTACGCCCATGGGCTCACCAGCCGAGGGGAGCCCGTCCGCTTCGTCGCCGAGCACATGGCCACCCACGGCTACATCACCGTTGCCCCTCGCTTCCCGCTCACCGCTGGAGATGCGCCGGGCGGGCCCACCATTGCCGATGTGCCCAACCAGCCGGGGGACCTGGACTTCGTGATGCGCCAGGTGGCCCAGCTGCGCGGAGAGGATGCTGACCTCGCGGCGGCGGTGGACCCGCGCCGCCGAGGCGTTTACGGCCTGTCAGCCGGTGGGTTGACGGTGCTCATCGCGGCCTACCACCCCCTTCTCAAAATCGACATTCAGGCCGCGGTGGCCTACGCCCCCGTGTCGTGCTTCCTCGGGCCGGCCTTCTTCGGACGCTCGCTGCCGACGCTCCTGGTAGCCGGCACCGCGGATGAGCTGGTGCCCCCTGAGGGGCCGGAGCAGGTCTTCGAGATGGCCCCGCCGCCGGTGACGCTGGTGAAGCTGCTGGGGGGCACTCACTCCGGCTTCATGAACCGGGAGCAGCCCTACGTGGAGAACACCGACACCCGGGAGTGCGCGTTGCTGCTGAGCGCCGACCCGACTCGGGGCCAGACGGCATTCGAGGAGGCCATCACCCGGGGCGTCGGCCCAGACGCGATCAACTTCGCAGGCTGCCCGCTCCTCTGCGGCGAGCGCTTCCGGCAGACCATGGGGGCGACACGGCAGCTCCGGCTGACCCGGGCAGCGACGCTGGCGCACTTCGAGGCCACGCTGCGAGGGCGGTGGGATGCACGGCTGTTCCTCTCCCTCTTGCTCGACCGCAACAACCCGGACGTGGAGGTCCGCGTCAAGCGCTGAGCACTCCCTCCGGGCAGGCCAAGCCTCACCTCGCACGTGTCGTGGGCAAGCCCACGACCTCCCAATCGCGTGCAGCGCGAACAAATGGAGTGGCAGCTCTGTCGAGGCCGCACGGCTCCTGAGCGAGAGTTCGCGCCCCGGCACCCAAGAGGCGCTGGCCGCCCGACTCGAGTCGACCCTGGACGGCGGCTGGGGCAACCTCTATGGCCGGCCGCTTGAGACGCTCCTGTGGCCACCTGGGGCATCCGTCTGAGCCTCATCCAGGTGACCCAGACCCTCTTCGGGGCGCAGAACGTCCAGGTCGCCAGCCCCTCCTGTATGTCGGGCGGGAGGCGGCTGTGGACGGGGCAGGTCCTGGTGCTGGGCGCCACCTGGCGCGTGCTATCCCGCACGCGGCTGGGCCTCTTCATCTGGGCCGTGGGACGCAGCAGCGGACCATGGCCGGCTGCGTCGGCGTAGCCACGGGGCGGGTGGACCTGCTCGCCTTCGTGCTCGGCTCGGGCATCGCGGGCGGGGGGTTCGACAAAAATCAGAAGCCCAGCAAGCTCACCGGCTTGCTGGGCTTCTGATTTACCTTCGTATCCTCATTGTCCCGCTGGCATGTCTGGCCAGGTCATCAGGACTTGGCGCGCTGCTCCGGCGGCATCCGCTCCGTGCTATCAGCACCGGGCGAATCGGGCACCGGGGGCGCCGCGCGGGTGGGAGCCGCCGCGAACGCCCGAATGAGCGCATCGCTGATGACGGAACCCAGCTGGTTGACGATCTCGGGCGACAGCGTCGAGCTTGCCGCCTGCGCCTCGAACGAGGCCCCTCTGCCCACGGCGGCCTGCCTGGCGGCGGCCTTCATGACCGGAATCAGGGGATGGAGCGTCGGCAGTCCGAAGCCGGTGCGGCCTGGGCCGAGGTTGAGGGGCGAACTGGCGCTCCGGAGCACTTCGAACAACTGCTGCACACGGGCAGCGCCGCGAGGAATGGACCGCAGCGAGGGGGTATGGGCGAGCACCAACGCGGCCATCCCCGTCACATGGGGAGCCGCCATTGAGGTTCCCGACTGCGGCTCGAACGTGCTGCTGGGCACCGTGGAGATGATCGCCACCCCCGGAGCACACGCATTGACCTGCGGGCCGAAGCAGGTGAACGCCGGAGAGAAGAACCCCTCTGGAGACAGGATGGACTGGGACAGTTGCTGCGCCTCCCAGCTCAGAGGGGGAAACTCGCCCAGCTTGCCCAGGGCAGACACGGTGAAGACGTTCGGGGATGACCCCGGGTACTGCACCGGTCCGCCCGAGTTGCCCGCAGCCACGATGCAGGCCACGCCCGCCGCCGTCACCTCGGCGATCTTCTGTTCGACCACCTCCGATAGCTGAGGGCTGCCCAGGCTCATGTTGACGATGTCGATTTTATTGTCGATGCAGTAATCCAGTGCGTCCAGCAGGCTGCTGAACCGGCCACCCGGGAAGATCCTCAGGACGTGGATCTCCGCCTCTGGGGCGAAGCCCCGGAATGCCATTCCCGCAGTCCCACGAGCGGTGATGATGCCCGCGCAGTGAGAGCCATGACCGACGACATCCTTGGACCAGGAACTCCCGGTTGCGTCGTCCGTGAAGTCCTGGCCCCGCTGGACGTGACGCAGGAGCGGGTGCGTGTTGTCGGCACCGGAATCGATGATGGCAACCTTGACGTCACGGCCGGTGAAGTCGTCCGAGAGCTGGTCGAGCCCCATCAGGGTCTGGCCCCAGCCGAAGCGGAAGTCGGTCGGGAAGCCCCGGAGCGTGGACTTGAGGGACCTGAGGCGGACGACGTTCACCTGGTCAGCCACCAGCGCGGGCGACTGAGCGTAGTACGTCCAGAACTCACTCTGGGCGTCGACGAAGATGCTGCGCGCAAGCTGCCCGCCGCTCGGCACCATGGAGAGCGTCAGGTTGCCACCGGCATCGGTGGTGCCTTCGACAGGAAAGGCGCCCCCCTCCAGGATGACCTTGGCGTTCGGCACGGGGCTGCTGTCCTCGCCGATGACCCGGATGCGTACCTCGGTCATGCGCAGGGCTTTCTGGTCCCGCACGCGGGTGGGGGTCCCCGCCGTCGACCGCATGATCCCCACGGGCGAGCCGCCATAGTCGAGGTGTGCATCCTCCTCGATGATGAGATTCGGCGGCTTCGTTGCATTCAGCTTCATCAGCTGCTCGTCATCGATGCGGGTGACATACACGCTCGTGGCGGGTGCCGCCGCTGCCTCGGCTCCGGTTGGGGTGAACATCGAGCGCGGGCTCTTGACGCTGACGATCTCGCACCCGAGGCTCTCGAGAACTCCTCGAACCCCCTGGAACATCTGTGCGTTCAGCGGCTGGACCCCGGCAACCCGCCGGGGCGCGACGAGGTATTGCTTGCGACCCGGCCTGACTTCTTGTTCTTTGTTTTCAGGCATTCCGGCGATCCTTCTGGCTTTATGAACCAAAGCGAGACTCCAAAGTTTCCAGGTAGCGGCTGCAACCGCCTCAGGAGAGCTTCAACGGGGCGTCCTCTTCGAACAGCAGTTCGCCGCCGAACGCCGCGCTGAGTTCCGCGACGCGCTGGGGCACCCCACGGATGACGAGCCGGTGCGGGTGCTCGGCGGAGCCAACGACTCTCACGATGCTGACCCCTGCACCCGGTGAGGATGCGAGTTGCAGAAGCCTCTGCAGCAGCTCCGCGGAGGCCTCTGAACTACGTTTCGACATGTGCGGAGCGACGATGTACTGAACTTCATCTGAATGCTGAGAGCTGGCAGTCATCGTACGACCGCTCCAAGTCAGGGAGGGGCGACGCATTGACACGCCGCCCCCCTCATTGAAGTTTGGGAATGACGAAGGATAGCCTGGCGTAGCTAGGCGACAGCGGGCGACTGGGCACGGATCCACGGCACGTAATTCATGCCATCACCCGAGTATCCCATCATCTGCTGGCCCATGGCTTGCCCACCCATGTACGGCCCGGTCTGGAAGGGCAGCAGGTTGCCAAGGAGGCTCCCCAGCTGCGCGCCCACCTGCGGTTGGCCGAAGAAGCCACCGCCGAGGCCTCCGAGAATGTTGCCGAGCTGCGAGCCGAAGATACCCTGCGGCATCACCTGCCCGCCCAGCTGCGGCCCGACCTGGAAGGGCAGTACGTTGCCAAGGATGCCGCCCAGCTGCGCACCCACCTGCGGCTGGCCGAAGAAGCCACCGCCGAGGCCTCCGGGGATGTTGCCGAGCTGCGAGCCGAAGATACCCTGCGGCATCACCTGCCCGCCCATCTGCAGCCCGGCCTGGAAGGGCAGCAGGTTGCCAAGGATGCTCCCCAGCTGCGCGCCCACCTGCGGCTGGCCGAAGAAGCCACCGCCGAAGCCTCCGAGAATGCTGCCGAGCTGCGAGCCAAAGGCACCCTGCGGCATCACCTGCGGTCCGTAACTATTCATCATATTCAATCGCTCCCGCCAAATGCTATCGCGCGCCTCAATTGGCGCGGCACATACTGAGGAATAAGCCCATTGGCGTCAAAGCGACCCCGGTCCAGCCACGCTTCAAGTACCAGACGAATGCCAGCTCGACTTGGAACGGCATGATGCATATCGAAACATCAGGACTCCTGGGGCATTGTCGCTGAGCCATCCTCGCATAGGAGCCCGAATGCTTCGTCGCGCGCACCCCTCGTGCTCCCTTCACGGACGCCAACACCCTTAAGCCTGCCTCCACACCTCACGCAGGCGAACACGTCGAAGTCGAACGCCCTCCTCAGCCACTCGGCGAAAGTCCACTCGCGGCGTCCTCTGTTTCATCCGCTCCATTCTGGCCGCTACCTCCTTCCCCGCTCTCGCCTCCTCCTCACATGCTTGGGGGAGCAGAAGGCGGTGGCGCTGGCGCCGGGAGACTCGGCGATGCTGGACACGCATGCGGCGCTGCTGTTCCAGCTGGGCCGCTGCCCGGAGGCGCTGGGGATGCAGCGGCGCGCCATGGACATGCTGCATGAGCGGGCTTCGGACTCGATGCGCCAGGTCCTGGGCCAGCGGCTCCAGAGCTATCAGGAGAAGTGCGGGGGCACCGCCCCTGCGGCTACAAAGTAGGGTAGTGAGGGGGATGGGTGGCACCCGGTCCGGAGAGGTCAGGGCCGGGCGCCACGCGCCGTCGTCGTACTCACCCTGCTACCTGGAGCGGCCCTCGCCATGCGCATCCTGCCGAATCCCGACGACGAGCTCGATACGGGCAACCCGCTCCTCATCACCGTCGACCACTTGCTCAGCGCCGAGGAATGCCGCGCGCTGATTGAGCGAATCGAGAGCGCGGGACCGACGGCGGCGCCCATCACCACGGCGTCGGGCTTCGTGATGCGCCCGGACATCCGCAACAACTCGCGGGTGATGTTCGACGACGTCGCGCTGGCGGCGACGTTGTTCGAGCGCATCGCGCCCCACGTGCCGCGCCGGCTGGAGGGGGAGTGGGAGGTGTGCGGGGCGAACGAGCGGCTCCGCTGCTACCGCTACGAGGCGGGCGAGTACTTCGCGCCGCACTTCGACGGGGCCTTCGTGCGCCACCGCGACGAGCGGAGCCTGCTCACCTTCATGGTGTACCTGAATGACTGCCCGCACGGAGGCGCGACGAACTTCTTCGCGCTCGGGTACTCGGTGACGCCGAGCACGGGCACCGCCCTGCTCTTCAACCACCATCTGCTTCACGAAGGCGCGGAGGTCACCGCGGGCGTCAAATACGCGCTCCGCACCGACCTCATGTACCGGCGTATCGGCGCCTGAGCGGGAGGGACCTCCTGACGCACGCGCCAGGAGGTCCCGTCCTTCAAGCCCGGCTCAGTCGCACTCGTGCGTAATCGTGTGCGCCGTGGCCTTCGGGCTCCAGCCTTCGTTCCCGTCCTTCTCGAAGAAGAACTTCGCGCGCTGGCGCTGCCGCGTACCCACCTCGTTGAGCGTGGCCGCGTCGTACAGGTGCCCGTTCACCATCGTGTAGCGCACCGTGCGGCTTGTTCCTCAGCACCCCTCCTCCAGCGAGCCCACTCCCTTGTCCAGCCCCAGGTACTTCGCGCCACTCAGCGTCCCCGCGCGCAGTGCCTGCATCGGCTTCATCCCGCCCTGGCCGAACATCCACAGCTCCCAGTGCGCCGCCAGGCCCTCATGCTGTCCGTGCGCGCCCAGCTGCACGCTCACGCCCGCGTCGTTCAGCTCCCGCGCCACCTGCGCCGTATGGATGTGGTTGAACTCGTCGTCCGGCACCTGGTTGCGCCGCCGGCTCCGGCTGTCCACCACCCGCCGAGGCACGAAGGACAACAGCCGCTCGTCCTCCCAGACGTTCGTCTTCTGGTACCAGTAGTTCTCCCCCATCAAC
>DASQMW010000276.1:0-28143 GCA_035645295.1 Archangium sp. | reverse complement strand
CTCCTCCCCCTGTTCGACTGTCCGGGGGCGTTGCACGGCTGGTTCACACCCTGAGCCGTCGGGCGCGTCGTAACACGCCCGAGGCCGAAAATCAGCCCTCCGCTGCATTTTTCCCTCTGAGGGCCCAGGGGAAAATAGTGTTTCTCCCTCGGAAGGGAAGAGTGTTTTCTCAGGGAAAGCACAGCATGTTGAACACACTCGTCACTGGTGCGAACGGTTTCCTGGGCTCCTGGCTGGTGCGCGCGCTGCTCGCGCGGGGACATGTAGCAACATGTCTCGTGCGTTCCGGGAGTGACGTCTCGGGTCTGATCGGCTTGGGCTACGAGAGGCTGGAGGGAGACGTGACGGACGCGTCCAGCCTCGCCCGCGCCGTGAAGGGCCGGGACGTGGTCTTCCACCTGGCGGGCCTCCGCCGCGCCGCCACGCGGGAAGACTTCATGCGCGTCAACGCCGAGGGGACTCGCAACGTCTGCGAGGCCATGGTGGCCACCGGCGCCCGGCCCCGGTTGGTGCTGGTCAGCTCCTTGGGCGCCTCGGGGCCCTCCACGCGCGAAAGGCCGAGAATCGAAGAGGATCCGCTCCAACCCGCCGAGTGGTACGGCGAGAGCAAGGCCGAGGCCGAGCGCATCGCCTTCTCGTACGCGGACCGGCTGCCGGTGACGGTGCTGCGCCCGCCCCGCATCGTGGGGCCGGGGGACCAGGAGAACCTCGTCCTCTTCAAGCTGGTGGCGCGGGGCCTGCGGCTGCGGCTGGGCGGAGGCCCCCGGCCGCTGACGCTGGTGGACGTGCAGGACGTGGCGGACCTGCTGCTGCTGCTGGCCGAACGCGACGAGGCCCTCGGGCAAGCCTTCTTCGTAGGTCATCCCCAGCCCCTCACCCTGGAAGAATTGCAGGGACTCGTCGCCGAGGCGCTGGGCGTCCAACCGCGAACACTTCGGGTGCCCCCGGCCGTGCTGACGGCGCTGGCCACGGCGGCGGACGGGGTGTCGCGGGTGACGGGCCGGCGCCTGCCCCTCAACCGGAAGTTCGCGCGACAGCTCCTCGTGCCGGCCTGGACGTGCTCGAGCGCCAAGGCCGAGCGGCTGCTCGGCTTCCGTGCCACGCGGGATGTGGCCGACTCCATCCGGCGCAGCGCGCACTGGTACAAGGAGCACGGGTGGCTGTGAGGTGAGGCGCGGAGCCGGAGGTGCGGCTTGACCGGGCACGGGGGCTCCTGTCTGCTCGCGCGGTGCATTCCCCTCCCCCCTCGGGCCCGGCGCAGGAGGACCACCCTCCGCGGCTGCTGCTGGTGACGGCCCACCCGGACGACGAGACGCTCTTCGGTGGTGCCGTGTACAAGCTCTCCCGCTCACTCGGCGCGCAGGTGGATCTGCTCGTGTTCACCCGCGGCGAGGGAGGCTACCGGACCTCCACCCTGGCCGAGCCCCTGTATGGATTGAAGCTCACGGATCCGGAAGTGGCGCGCGTCCACCTGCCGCGCATCCGCGAGCAGGAGCTCCGGGCCGCGGCCCGCATCCTCGGGCTGCGCGAGTGCTTCTTCCTGGACCAGCCCGACCCTGGCTACACGCTGGCCGCGGACGCCGCGGTGGGCGAGGGCTGGGACACGGAGCTCATCCGCCGCCGGCTGCGCGAGCGGTTGCTCCAGGGCCGGTACGACTTCGCCTTCGTGATGCTGCCGCTGCCCCAAACGCACGCCCACCACCGCGACGCGGCCCTGCTCGCGCTGGAGGTGGTGGCCGGACTGGCGCCGCACGAGCGGCCGCTGGTGCTCGGCGCCACCGGACACACCCACAGCCGCGAGGTGGCCGAGCAGAACCGCCAGGGCTTCCCCATCCCGGAGGCCGAGGGCTTCGCGTACACCGGCGTGCCGGGCCACCCGCTCGCGGACGTGCGCCCGGGTGCCGTGTTCGCGTTCGACCGCACGCGCAAGTTCGGGTTCCGCGACCGGCTCGACTACAACATCGTGGTGGACTGGGCCATCGCCGAGCACAAGACGCAGGGCGTGATGCAGCTGCGCCAGGGTGCCATCGAGCTGGAGCGCTACTGGTATCTCGCGCTCAATCCCGAAGAGGGAATCACGCGCGCCCGCACCCTCTTCGAGCGCCTGGAGCAAGCGCCCCCCGGCTGAACGTGAAGGGCTCGCGTCATGTAGGATAAAGGCAACTGCACTCGTTGACATCGACAACGAGTGGAGCAGCGTGGCGCGGCTGAAGCGACCATGGATGCGTGCGCCAGCCCGGCGGGCCCGTTCCTCTCGGAGCACCGCGTAGCGGACTACGCACCAGCACCGCTGCGTTTCAGCGAATTCCGGCCTCTATCGCGCGGTTGACACACGCCGGACTCCGGTGTCAGGAAGCCCGCCTTGCCCATGCCCGCGAAAGCCGCCTTCTACGATGTCGACGGGACGTTGATCAAAACCAACGTCGTCCACGTCTACGCCTACTATGCCATGAACCGGGGCTCACTCCTGGGCATCGCCGGGAGGACCCTGGCCACCGCCGCCAGCGTGCCCCTGTTCGCGGCCATGGATGCGTTGGACCGGAAGACGTTCAACGAGTTCTTCTACCGCTACTACGCCGGCCTGTCCGAGGACCGCCTCATCTCCGTGGCCGAGGACATGTTCGAGGACGTCCTCAAGCCGGCCATCTACGAGCAGACGCGCGACCTCATCGACCAGGCGCGCCGCGTCGGCTGCCGCATCGTGCTCGTCACCGGAGCGCTGGACTTCAGCATGCGCCCGCTGGCCCGCTACCTGGGCGCCGACGACATGATCGCCAACAAGATGCAGTTCGTGGGCGGCAAGGCCACCGGCAAGGTCATCCCCCCCATCATCGAGGGGGCGAACAAGGCCAACGCCATCCGCTCCTATTGTGTCCGGGAGGGTCTGGCGCTGGACCAGTGCCACGGCTACTCCGACAGCTCCTCCGATTACGCCATGTTGTCCGTGGTGGGCCGCCCCACGGCCGTCAACCCGGACATGCGCCTGCGTTCCATCGCCCGGGCCTACAACTGGCCCATCCTCGATCTCAAGTAACCGAAAGCTCCGTTCGACATGCGCCCGCTCAAGACGCTCCAGAAGCTCTACGACGAGGAAAGCCAGGTGGTCATCACCGAGAAGGGCAGCCCCCCGCGGGCGCTCTTCTACGGGGAGAACTTCCTCCTCGAGGACCTGCCCGTGGGCACCCGGGTCATCTTCCCCCGGCCTCCCCTCGCTGGCGTCCCCAACGTCAAGGCCGCCATCCGCTGGGCCATCAACCACCCCGAGGGCATGGAGCCGCTGCACGCCCTGCTGCGCCCGGGGATGAAGCTCACCTGCGTCATCGACGACATCTCCGTGCCGCTGCCGCCCATGGCGACGCCGGACGTGCGCCAGTCCATCCTCGAGGTGGTGCTGGAGCTGTGCGCCGACTCGGGCGTGGATGACGTCCACCTCATCATCGCCAACGCCCTGCACCGCCGCATGACGGAAGGCGAGATGCGGCGCATGGTGGGGCAGAAGATCCACGACGCCTTCTACCCGGACCGCTACTACAACCATGACGCCGAGGATCCGGACGGCATGGTGGAGCTGGAGCGCACGCCGTGCGGCTCGCACGTGGTGGCCGTCAACCGGCGCGTGGCCGAGAGCGATCTCATCATCTACGTGAACGTGAACTTCGTGCCGATGAACGGCGGGCACAAGTCCATGGGCACCGGCGTGGCCAACTACGCCAGCCTCCGGGCGCACCACAACCCGAAGACGATCCGCGAGTCCAAGAGCTACATGGAGCCGGGTCACAGCGAGCTGTACCGGCGCAACGAGCGCATCGGCAGGGCCATCGACAAGCACCTCAAGGTGTTCCACATCGAGACGTCGCTGAACAACCGCATGTTCGGCCCCGGCGTGGACTTCCTCCACAAGAAGGAGGAGGACTACACCGAGGGAGACCGGCTGAAGTTCCAGGCCATGCGCTACGCGCTCTCGAAGATGCCGCGGGCGGCGGCGCGCAAGGTGCTCAACTCCATCCCCGCGCCCTATGACGTGACGGGCGTGTTCGCCGGAGCCACCGAGCCCACCCACGCCAAGACGCTGGAGAAGAGCTGGCAGCAGTACGTGGTGCCGGTGCAGGGGCAGAGCGACATCGTCATCTTCCCCATCCCGTTCATCTCGCCCTACAGCGTCAACTCCATGCTCAACCCGCTGCTGGTGCAGGTGATGGGGTTGGGCTACTTCTTCAACCTCAACCGCGGCGTGCCGCTGGTGAAGAAGGGCGGCGTGCTCATCCTCACCCACCCGGCCTTCGACGAGTTCGATCCGGTCCAGCACCCCAGCTACATCGAGTTCTTCAACCGCGTGCTGCCCGAGACGCGCGACGCCGTGCAGATCGAGCAGAAGTACGAGCGCGAGTTCGCGGAGAACCCCAGCTACGTGCACCTGTACCGCAAGGGCAACGCCTACCACGGCGTGCACCCGCTCTACATGTGGTACTGGGGCGAGAACGGCCGTCAGCACGTGGGCAAGGTCATCCTCGCGGGTGGAGAGAACAACCACGTCCCGGCCCTGCTCGGCTGGGACCGCACCGACACCCTCACCGAGGCCATCGAGGAGGCGCGCGGCTTCATGGGCCGCTCGGCCAGCATCAGCCTGCTGCGCATCGCCCCCACCGTCATGGTCGACGTGAAGTAACCCCCTGGGCTCCCCACGATGAGTGTTTCCGAGCTGAACGTCACCGAGGTCTTCACCGGCAAGCGCCTGCTGTTCGCGGGCTCCACCGGCTTCGTGGGCAAGGTCACCCTGTCCATGCTCCTGTCGCGCTACGGCGAGACGCTGGACAGGCTCTATGTGCTGGTGCGCAAGGGCAGTGCCCCGTCCGCCGAGCGGCGCTTCTACGACAAGGTGGCCACCAGCGAGCCCTTCCAGCCGCTGCGTGACGCCTATGGCGATGAGGGCGCGATCGAGTTCATCCGCCGCAAGGTGCAGGTGCTCGACGGCGACATCACCGATCCGCTCATGGGCCTCACCCTGGAGCAGGCGGAGGAGCTCACCGGCAAGGTGCACGCCATCATCAACTGCGCGGGCCTGGTGTCCTTCAACCCGTCGCTGGAGGTGGGCCTCAACGTCAACACCCACGGCGTGAAGTACACCGTGGAGCTGGCGCTCAAGTGGAACGTGCCCCTCATCCACATGTCCACGGCCTTCGTGGCGGGCAACCGCAGCGGGCTCGTCTTCGAGGACGAGGAGGTGGTGGGCTACTTCCCGCGCCGCGAGGAGCTGGACGGGCGCGACTTCAGCCTGGAGCAGGAGCTGGCGGACGCGGAGAAGATCGTCGCCCGGCTGCGCGAGGAGGCGGATGACAAGGCGCTGGCGTCGCTCTTCCGCAAGAAGGCGTTGGACCGGCTGGAGCAGGAGGGCCGCGACGCCACGGACGAGAAGACGCTGCGGCTGGCCATGGGCCGCGAGCGCAAGCTGTGGCTCACCGGCGAGCTGGTGCGCGCCGGCATGGAGCGCGCGCAGCACTGGGGCTGGCCCAACACGTACACGTACACCAAGAGCCTGGGCGAGCAGGTCATGGCCAGCACGCCGGGCCTGCGCTACGCGATTGTCCGGCCCTCGGTCGTCGAGTCCGCGCAGCACTTCCCCTTCCCCGGGTGGAACGAGGGCTTCACCACCTCGGCGCCGCTGGCCTTCGCCGGCATCAAGGGCCACCGCAACATCCCCGCGGGCGACAAGGCCATCCTGGACATCATCCCGGTGGACCACGTGGCCGGTGCCACCATCGGCATCACCGCGCACTGCATGCAGGTGGAGGAGCGGCGCGTCTACAACCTGGCCTCGGGAGACGTGAATCCCTTCTACGCCAGCCGCTCCATCGAGCTGGTGGGCCTCTACCGCCGCCGCTACTACCGCAACAAGGACACGGGCAATGCGCTGATGAACGAGGTGCGCTCGCGCATCGAGCCCGTGCCGGTGAGCCGCGCGGTGTTCGAGAACTTCAGCGCCCCCATGTTCGTCAAGGGCGCGCGCTTCCTGCGCCAGGTCATCGACGAGGTGAAGCCAGCCTGGGGCGCGCCCCGCGTGCAGGCCGCCCTGGAGAAGGCCAAGGAGACGCTGGACGAGGTGGAGAACCAGGCCATGAGCCTGGTGGGGCTCATCGAGCTCTTCCTCCCCTTCCTTTATGACAACCGCTACGTCTTCCGCTGCGACAACACCCGCTCGGTGTACGCGCGCATGGCCCACCATGACCGGGTCCGCATTCCCTGGGCTCCGGAGCACATCGACTGGCGCGTCTACTTCCTCGACACCCACCTGCCCGGCCTGGAGAAGTGGGTGTTCCCCGGCCTGGAGGAGGAGACGAAGAAGCGCACCGTCATCCCCGCCAGCCGCGACCTGCTGGAGATGCTCGAGGCGAGCGTCAACGCGTGGCGCCACCGGGTGGCCTTCCGCTACGCGGCGAACGAGCGGGAGGAGCGCCTCACCTATGGCGAGGTGAACCGCTACGCCAACCGCGTGGGCAGCTACCTGCTGAAGGAAGGCGTCAAGCGCGGCGACCGGGTGATGCTGCTGGGAGAGAACCGGCCCGAGTGGCCCGTCTCCTACTTCGGGATTCTGCGCGCGGGCGGCGCCGCCGTCCCCGTGGACTCGAGCCTCACCGAGACGGAGATCGTCAACATCGCCCGGCGCGCCGAGGCGAAGGTGCTGCTGCTCACGGAGGAGGCCGCGAAGGATCTGCCGGGCCTGGAGGCCTCGCTCACCGCGGCGGGCCTGTCCACGCGCGTGGCCAGCATGGCCGAGGCGATGAGTGGAGACCCGGCGTACCCGGACAACATCGGGCCGGTGCGCCGCACGGCCGCCCCGGATGACGTGGCCAGCCTCATCTTCACCTCGGGCACCACGGGCACGCCCAAGGGCGTGATGCTCACCCACCGCAACTTCGCCTCCCTCATCGCGAAGCTGGCGGGTGTCTTCAACGTGGGCATGGGGGACTCCGTCCTCTCCGTGCTCCCGCTGCACCACACCTTCGAGTTCTCCGCCGGCTTCCTCACGCCCTTCTCGCGGGGCACCGAGATTACGTACATCGACGAGCTCACCTCGGACCGGCTGGGCGAGGTGTTCGAGTCGGGCCGCGTGACGGCGATGATTGGCGTGCCCGCGCTCTGGCAGCTCCTGCACCGCAAGGTGACGCAAGAGATGGCCAGCCGGCCGCCCATGGTCGAGCAGGCGCTCAAGACGCTCATGTCGGCACACGGCGAGCTGCGCAACCGCAGCAGCCTCAACCTGGGCAAGCTGCTCTTCTGGCCGGTGCACCGCAAGTTCGGCGGGAAGATCAAGTTCCTGGTGTCCGGAGGCTCGGCGCTGCCGGACGACGTGCACAAGGCCTTCCACCAGCTCGGCTTCAACATCATCGAGGGCTATGGCCTCACCGAGGCCTCCCCGGTGCTCACGGTGTCCGAGACGAACGTCAACAAGCGTCTGCCGGGCACGGTGGGCAAGGCGCTGCCCGGCGTGGAGCTGAGGATTCTCGAGCCGGACAACGAGGGCATCGGCGAGGTGCTCGCCCGCGGCCCCAACGTCATGGCCGGCTACTTCGGCGACAAGGAGGCCACCGAGGCCGTCCTCAAGGAGGGCTGGCTCTACACGGGAGACCTGGGGCGACTGGACGCCGAGGGCCGCCTGTACCTGGTGGGCCGCAAGAAGGACGTCATCATCGACGCCAACGGGAAGAACGTGTACCCGGACGAGCTCGAGGACACGTACGCCCCCCACGCGCACATCAAGGAGCTGTCCATCGTCGGCCTGCCGGAAGAGGGGGGCGGGGAGAAGGTGGCCTGCCTGTGCGTGCCGGACTACAAGGACCGGCCTCGTGAAGAGGTGCGGCGCGAGCTGGAGGAGCACTTCCGCAAGACGGGCCAGGAGATGCCCTTCTACCGCCGCGTGAAGGTGCTGCGCTTCTGGGATGGCGAGCTGCCGCGCACCTCGTCGCGCAAGGTGAAGCGCAAGGTGGTGGTGGAGGAGCTCAAGCGTCTGGAGAAGCTGGCCTCCTCGGGCGAGAAGGCCCGCGAGAAGGTACAGCAGAGCACCGGCGGCGTGTCCGACTGGCTCTACCCGCTCATCGCCGAGGTGGTGAACAAGCCCCTCTCCGACATCCGCCCCGACGCCCGGCTCTCGGTGGACCTGGGCCTGGACTCGCTGATGCTCACCGAGCTGTCGGTGGCCCTGGAGCAGGCCGGCGTGCCGCTGCCCGCGGTGAACGATTTGACGCACGTGCAGACGGTGGAGGACCTGCGCAAGCTGGTGGTGTCCAGCGGCCGCCGCCCCGCCGTGGAGACGCGCGCCAAGGACATCAGCCGCGAGACGGAGAAGGCCGAGGAGACGGAGATTCCGGTGCCGGAGCCCGTCATCACCGTGGGCCGGCAGCTGGTGCGGCTGGGCCAGCAGGCGATTTTCGGCGGCCTCTTCGACGTGAAGGTGACGGGCAAGCCCTTCATCCCGATGAACCGCAACTTCCTCGTCATCGCCAACCACACGAGCCACCTGGACATGGGGCTCGTGAAGGTGGTGCTCGGCGAGCAGGGGGAGCGGCTCACCACGCTGGCGGCCCGTGACTACTTCTTCGATACGCCGCTCAAGCGCGCGTACTTCGAGAACTTCACGGACCTCATCCCGATGGACCGGCACGGCTCGCTGCGCGAGTCGCTGCGGCTGGCCGGCAATGCGCTGCGCCAGGGCTTCAACCTGCTCATCTTCCCCGAGGGCACGCGCTCGGTGACGGGCGAGCTGCTCGAGTTCAAGCCCACGCTGGGCTACCTGGCGCTCACCTACGGGGTGGACGTGCTGCCCATCTACCTCAAGGGCGCCTTCGAGGCGCTGCCCAAGGGCCGCATGGTGCCCAAGTCGCGCGAGTTGGAGGCGCATATCGGCCCCGCGCTCACGTACGAGATGCTGCGCACCAAGACGCAGGGCATGGCGCGCTCGGAGAGCTACCGCTACGCCACGAAGCTGGCGGAGGACTCCATCCAGGCCCTGGCCGCCGGCCGGGTGCTGAGCTTCGATGAATCGGCGACGGTCGAGGATCAGCGCCGCGCGCTGTCCTCGGGAGGGAGTGAGTCGTGAAGCTGCTCGTCACCGGAGGCACCGGTTTCCTGGGCGCGCACCTGGTGCCTCGGCTGGTCGCCGCGGGCCATGAGGTGCGCATCATCGGCCGCTCCAAGCCGGCGGGCCCGGGCTTCGAGAAGGCGGAGTACGTCCAGGGAGACCTGAAGAACCGCGAGGTGGTGCGGCGCGCGCTCGAGGGCGTGCAGGCCGTCTACCACCTGGCGGGGCTCGTCTCTTTCCAGGACAGGGACGCGCGGCGCATGTACGAGCTGCACGTGGACGCCACGCGCGAGCTGCTGCGCGACGTGCGCGAGACCGGCGTCCAGCGCGTCATCCTCGCCTCCACCTCGGGCACCATCGCCGTGTCCAAGGAGGAGCGCGTGGGCACGGAGGACGACGGCTACCCCATCGAGGCGGTGGGGCGCTGGCCGTACTACCTGTCGAAGATCTACGAGGAGAAGCTCGCGCTGGAGTACTGCCGCCAGCACGCGCTCCCCTTGGTGGTGCTCAACCCGAGCCTGCTGATGGGCCCGGGGGATGACCGGCTGAGCTCCACGTGGACGGTGATGAAGTTCCTGCAGGGCGAGATTCCCGCCATGCCAGGGGGCGGCATGTCCTTCGTGGACGTGCGCGACGCGGCGGATGCGTTCGTGAACGCGCTGACGCGAGGCGAGGTGTACGGGCGCCACCTGATGGGCGTGAACCTGTCCATGCCGGACTTCTTCGAGCGGTTGGAGCGCCTGTCGGGCGTGAAGGCGCCGCGGTTGAAGCTGCCCGCGAAGGTGAACGTGCTCGGGGCGAAGGTGCTGGAGCAGGTGGCGAAGTGGCGCGGGACGAAGCCCACGTTGGATCCGCAGGAAGTGGACATCGGCGAGCACTGGTTCTGGCTGGACGCCTCGAAGGCCGAGCGCGAGCTGGGCTTCAAGGCGCGAGACGTTCACGAGACGCTGCACGACACGGTGCAGTACCTGTACACGCGGATGGCCCCGGGCCACCTGCCGGGCACCAAGGGCAGGCTCGAGGAGTTGCGCGAGGGGACCTGAGCCCATTTCCCCTCTCCCTCCGGGAGAGGGACGGGGTGAGGGTGTCGGGTGGGCTCGGGCTGGAACCCGTGTCCCCACTCCGGTTCACGGGTTGAAGGACAGGGACAGGCACCCTCACCCCGACCCTCTCCCGAAGGGAGAGGGAGGAGAGGGAGGAGTGGGCGGTTGGGTTGACGGACCTACCAGACCACCCGGTTGCGGCCCGTCTTCTTCGCCTTGTACAGGTTCGCGTCCGCCACCTTGATGAACTGCAGCGGCTCCACCATGTCCGGCGTCATGTCCGCCACCCCCAACGACAGAGTGACCGGAATCTCCTGGTTCTCGAAGACGAACTGCTTCTTCTCGATCGTCTGGCGGATCTTCTCCGCGAAGATGCGCGCCTTCTCCAGGCCGTCCTCGGGCACCACCAGCGCGAACTCCTCGCCGCCGTAGCGCGCGAAGCACTGCTCCTTGCGCACCATCCGCTTGATGGTCTGCGACAGCTCGCGCAGCACGTAGTCACCCGCCAGGTGCCCGTGCACGTCGTTGATCTTCTTGAAGAAGTCGATGTCGAACATCATCAGCGTCAGGGGGCGCCCGTAGCGGTGGCACCGCCCCATCTCCCTCTCCAGGTACTCGAGGAAGTAACGCTTGTTGTTCACCCCGGTGAGCCCATCCACGATCGTCAGCGTGTAGATGGTCTCGTGGTACTGCAGCTCCACGTTGTCACCGGTGAGGAACTTGAAGATGGAGCCGCCCACCTTGATGAGATCGCCGCTGCGCAGCGCCGTCTCCTGCGTCACCTCCTGATCATTCAGGTAGGTGCCGTTGGTGGAGCCCAGGTCCTTCACCAGCATCCGCCCCTGCTTGCGGATGATCATCGCGTGTCTGCGGGACACGTTGTCGAGGTCCACCACGATGTGGTTGCCCTCTTCCCGGCCGATGGTGAATTCGGTTTCCTGGAGCGCGTACTTCTTCCCCAGCTCCGGCCCGTGGATCTGGACGATGCAGCATTCCGCCTCGACGGGGGTCGCCAGTTCCTTGATCGAGGAGATCTTGGTTACTCGGGTTTCGTCGCCAGCCATCGATTAGAAGACATAGCACGGCTTGCCCGGTGGAAGCCACGAGGGCCCGGCCCTCCCCCCCGGTTTGGCTACTCAACGATGCCCCTTCAACGGCCTTGAAGGGCCCGGAACCGGGGGTAACGTGCCCGGTCATATGGCCAAACAGCTGGCAATGATCCTCGCAGGGGGCGCCGGAACCCGGCTGGAACCCCTCACCCGTGAACGCGCCAAGCCCGCGGTGCCCTTCGGTGGGCGCTACCGCATCATCGATTTCGTGCTGTCCAACTTCGCCAACTCGGGCATCTACCGGGTGAAGGTGCTCACGCAGTACAAGAGCGACTCGCTCAACAAGCACCTGTCCCGGGCCTGGCGGATGTCGGCCTTCCTCGGACACTACGTGGAGACCGTCCCCGCCCAGATGCGGACCGGCATGGACTGGTACAAGGGCAGCGTCGACGCCATCTACCAGAACCTCAACATCATCACCGACGAGGAGCCGGACCACATCTTCGTCTTCGGGGCGGACCACGTCTACCGGATGGACTGCCAGCAGATGCTGGACTTCCACCTCCACCGGAAGGCCGCCTGCACGGTGGCCGCCATCCCCGTGCCCATCGAGGAGGGGAAGGAGTTCGGCATCATCGACGTGGGCCCGGACGGCCGGATGAAGGGCTTCGTGGAGAAGCCCAAGAACCCGCCCCCCATGCCCGGCAACCCGAAGATGTGCCTGGCCTCCATGGGCAACTACCTCTTCTCCACCGACCTGCTGGTGAAGGAGGTGGTGCGCGACGCCGCGGACGAGTCCAGTGCCCACGACTTCGGCAAGTCCATCATCAGCGAGCTCTACAAGCGCGAGCCGGTGTACGTGTACGACTTCGCCCAGAACACCATCGCCGGACAGGAGGAGAAGGAGCGCGGCTACTGGCGGGATGTGGGGAATATCGACACCTACTACCAGTCCAACATGGACCTGGTGGAGGTGGACCCCGTCTTCAACCTCTACAACGACCGCTGGCCCATCTACACCCAGCCCAACAACTTCCCGCCGGCCAAGTTCGTCTTCGCCGACCGGGAGCACAACCGCGTGGGCAACTCCACGGACTCGCTGGTGAGCGAGGGCTGCATCATCTCCGGCGGCCAGGTGCACCGCTCGGTGCTCTCCCCCAAGGTGCGCGTCAACTCGTTCTCCGACGTGCAGGACTCCATCCTCTTCGAGAACGTCACCATCGGGCGGCGCTGCCGCATCCGCCGCGCCATCATCGACAAGAACGTGGAGATCCCCCCGGGAATGACCATCGGGTACGACCTGGAGGAGGACCGCCGCCGCTTCCACGTCACCCCGGACGGCGTGGTGGTCATCCCCAAGGGCATGAAGGTGGCCTGAGCCCCTGTCTGAGCCCCCTCGCGCGGACCTGGAAGGCCCGGGTGCTGTCTCCCCGGGCCCTCCGTGACACGCGCCCCCGCCTCAGTGGAAGGCGGCCCGGACTTCCTGCCGGCTCAGCACCACCAGCGCCCAGATGCCCACCGGCAGGCCGATGACGCAGCAGCAGCAGGAGAAGCACGGAATCGTCGCGACGACGGAGGCGGCAATGGCCAGGCCGTACATCCTGAACTTCGTCATCTGCAGGCCGCCGAAGGCGATCAGCCCTCCCAGCCCCACCCCCAGCACGCTGTAGAGGATGCTCCCCGCACTCGGGCCCTCGGCCTGGGAGCGCATCATCCCCTCGAGGAACTCCCGCAGCGGCTGCAGGTTCGGGTCGCTGTAGAACTCGGGCGGAAGCTCGGTCGGACCGCTCCCGACGCCGGTGACCGACGACAGCAGGCTGAAGAGCCAGAAGAGGGCGACCAGGGCCCCCGTCCCCATCAGCAGGTAAGCCGGGATGCTCACGGCCTCCCGTATCGCCCTGTCCGGCGCTCCCGGCGGGTTCTCTGGAATGTGGTCCATGTGTGATTCCCCTTCGCCGGCCGATTCCATCCGGTGGCGGGGAGGAGCGCCAGGGAATTGACGCTCCCCCCTGGAGAATCAGGGGTTTCTCAGGCCTTGAAGGTCATCAACGGGGCCATGCGCGCCACCTCCCGGACGATGCCCGCCTCCACCTGCGAGGCCACCACCGGGCCAATGGGCTTGTAGGCCGCTGGCGCCTCCTCGACGCGGCGCTCGGCCCGGAGGGTGATGCAGTCCACCCCCGTGAGCCCCAGGGCCTCCTCCCGCCGGTCCGCCCCACCCCGCGCCATGGAGAAGCGCGAGCGCGCCCGCCCCGCCCCATGCGACGCCGACGCCAGCGCCTCCGCGTTGCCCTGCCCCACCATCAGGTAGGACGCCGCTCCCATGGAGCCGGGGATGATGACCGGCTGCTCCGCCTCCGCCGGGCACGCCCCCTTGCGCGCCAGCCACCCGCCCTCCCACGGCAGGGTGATGTTGTGCGGCACGTCGTAGACGAGCGGCGCCTCCACGTCCCCGAACAGCTCCCGCAGCGTCTGCCGCAGCAGCTCCGCCAGCAACAGCCGGTTGAGGAAGGCGTAGTTGGCCGCCGTGGCCTCGGCCCGCAGGTACTCGCGCACCTGCTCCGGCTCCACCAGCGGCAGAATCCCGCTCTCCGGCAGCGGCGTTCCCACCGGCCACGCCGCCCTCACCCGCTCCCGCCACGTGTTCCCCACGTGCAGCCCCATGTCCCGCGAGCCCGAGTGGATCATGAACGCGAGCTGCCCCTCGCGCACACCCCACTCCCACGCCCGCGCCCGGTCCATCACCGCCTCCACCCGCTGCACCTCGACGAAGTGGTTGCCTCCGCCGATGGTGGCCAGCCCCGGGTCCCGCACCACGCCCTCCCGGCGCAGCCCCGTGGGCGCCCACGCCGGGTCCCCCTCGAGCGCCCCGCCCAGGTACACCCGCGCCGACTCCCGGTCGAGCTGCCCCAGGTCCGCCCGGGCCACCAGGCCCAGCGGCGCCTCCCTCGTCTCCAGGAGCCAGCCGGGCAGGCCGTCACGCAGCAGCGCCTCCACCGCGCGCGAGCCCAACGCCACGTCCCGCGTGCCGAAGAAGTAGTGGCCCTTCATCCGCTCGACGAAGGCGTCCCGGCGGGCGAGGAAGGTTTCCACGGGGAGCTCCGCGACGTGCAGGCGCATGCCGCAGTTGATGTCGGTGCCCACCGCGGCGGGCACCACCAGACCCTCCGTGTGCACCACCGAGCCGATGGCCACCCCGGAGTCACCCGGGTGGAAGTCCGGCGTGGCGCGCACACGCTTCACGGAGCCGCCGCCCGGGTGCTTCAGCGCGGCGAGCGCGGCCAGTTGCTGGAAGGCCTTGGCCTCCACGGGCAGTTCGGGTGGGAGGAGCACCTCGGCGGGCGGCGCGTTCGAATCGCCCTGGAGGCGCACGGTGTAGACACGACCGTCGTACGTCACATCGAGCCCCTCACGGGCGAGTGCCCGCAGGAGCCGGTTCAGTTTCGGCTGCATGACCTTCTCGGAATCTGGCCCGCGCCTGGAAGGGCACGGGGGACCTGGGCGAATGGATTCGAGACCTCGGGTCAGCAGCCGCGGTCGTGGACGCCGGAGCGCCCGCTGCCCCCAGGGACGGACGCACCGCCCGCGCCTGACAGGGTGGTCTCCGAGGGGGCCGAGATTCCTTGGGGTTCCACCCGTGTTGAATCGCGAGGACCCCCCTGTACTGCGGCCGGGGGGCACTCGCGCTACGCGGGGATGACAAGAGAAAGGGAGCGCCATGGCCCACACACGGACGAGTGCGGAGCGGCTCGATAGGCCAGGTCTGGCGAGCCCCGCACCGCTGCTCTGGATAGGGGGAGGTCTCCCACCGCGATTCCGTTGGGTGAGCCCCTCCCTTCTCCAGGCCCTCGGCCATCCCCTCGAGGCGTGGAAGACGCGGGGCTTCCTCTCCCAGCTCGTGCACCCGGAGGATCTCGACGGGTTGCTGGAGGTCTGGGACGCTGTAGCCAGGACGGAGGAGCCGCGAACCGTCGAGGTCCGGGCGGTCTCGGCCGAGGGAAGGCTCGTCCGTCTGGCAGTCGAGCTGAACGCGATCGAGCCCTCGCCGGATGGGGCTGGAGAACTCGTGGGCACCGTCCGCGTCCGCTCACCCTCGCCGCGGCCCGAGCGGATGGAGCGCACGGACGGGTGCGAGCGCACCGCGGTGTCCTGTCTCTGCCTGCAGCTGGCCGGGCCCACCGCCCCCGAGGAGGAGCCGCGCGAGACGCTGGACGGACTGCCCGGCCCCGCCTGGATGGTGGGGGGAGACCTCTCCATCACCTGGTGCAGCCCGGCCCGCCCGGGGCACGGCGCCGAGGCCATGCTGTGCGCCGCGGCACGCGCCTCGGATCCGCAAGGCTGGGCCTCGGCCCACCGCCGGGCGCTCACCGGGGAGACGGTGGGCTTCGACTTCGCCACCTGCGGGCGCGCCTGGCGCTGCCAGGTGGGGCCCGTGAGGGATGCCCAGGGCACCATCGTCGCGGCCCTCGGGGTCGCCACCGACGTCTCCGACCTCGATGAGGTGGCCCGGGAGCTCACCCGCACCCAGCGCCTGCACGAGGAGCTCATCGACGCCATCGACGGCATCGTCTGGGAGACCGACGCGAGCTTCCGCTTCACCTTCGTCAGCAAGCAGGCCGAGCGCCTCCTGGGCTACCCCGTCCAACAATGGATGCAGGAGCCGGACTTCTGGCTGAAGCACCTCCACCCCGAGGACCGGGACTGGGCCTCCGCCTACTGCCTGAAGTCCGCCATGGAGTGCCGGGCCCACGAGTTCGAGTACCGGATGGTGGCGGCCGACGGGAGCAGCGTCTGGCTGCGCGACATCGTCACCGTCGTCTCCGAGGGCGGTATCCCCCGCCAGCTCCGGGGCATCATGGTGGACGTCACCGCGCAGCGCCGGGCCCGAGGGGACCTGGAGCAGACCGTCTCGCTGCTGCGCGCCACCCTGGACTCGACCGCGGATGGCGTCATCGTCATGACCCAGGACTGGCGTGTCACCGCCTTCAACGGGCGGTTCCAGGAGCTCTGGAACATCCCCGCCGCCCTGCTGGAAGGCCGGGATGGCAAGGCGCTGAGCGCGCACATGCGCCCGCAGATAGAGAACGCAGAGCAGATCCACCTGCGGACCCAGCAACTGCTCTCGTCCCCCGAGCAGGAGGGAGTCGACGTCCTGGAGTTCCGGGACGGGCGCATCCTCGAGCGCTACTCGCGCCCCCAGCGGTTGGGAGACACCATCGTCGGCCGCGTCTGGAGCTACCGGGACGTGACGGCGGAGCGCCGTGCCCAGGCGGAGAGCGAGCGGCTGCTGCGCGAGGCCCAGGAGGCCATCCGCGTGAGGGACGACTTCCTGTCCATCGCCTCCCACGAGCTGAAGACGCCCCTCACCCCGCTCAAGCTGCACCTGCAGGTGCTGAAACACCGGATGGCGTCCGGACAACCCGTCCCGGTCCAGCACGCGGAGAAGGCGCTCGCCCAGGTGACGCGGCTCTCCGGGCTCATCAATGACTTGCTGGACACCTCGCGCATCCAGGCGGGCCGGCTGGAGCTGCGGCACGAGCCCGTGTCACTCCGGGAGCTCACCCACGAGGTGCTGGCGGACCTGCGCACCGTCAGCCCCCAGCACACGCTCGAGTACGAGGAGCCCGGCGAGCCGCTCCTCATCGAGGGCGACCGGAGCCGGCTCGCGCAGGTGCTGGTGAACCTGCTGGAGAACGCCCTCAAGTACAGCCCCACCGGCGGCACCATCCGCGTGCACGTGGAGCGGGACGGAGCCCAGGCCCTCGTCTCGGTGTCGGACTCGGGCATCGGCATCCCACCGGACCAGAAGGCCCACCTCTTCGAGCGATTCTTCCGGGCGCGCAACGCCCCCATCTCCGGCTTCGGAGGGCTGGGCCTCGGCCTCTACATCAGCCGCGACATCGTCGAGCGCCACGGCGGCCGCATCTGGGTGGAGAGCGAGGTGGGCCACGGCTCCACGTTCCGCTTCACCCTCCCGGTGCTGGAAGCCGAGGAGCACGCCCCCACCGGCCTCGAGGCTATACCGCCGGAGACAGCCCCCCATCCACGTTGAGGGCCGTGCCCGTCACGTACCCAGCCCTCGGCGAGAGGAGGAAGGCCACCACGTCCGCGAACTCCTCGGCCCGGCCCACCCGGCCCAGGGGAATGCCCGAGTCCTTCGCCATCTTCGTGTAGAGCGCCTCCACCGGCTGCCCCGCCGCCGCCGCCTTGCGCACCCACTGGCCGCTCTCGACGAGCCCCACCAGCACCGCGTTCACCCGGACGCCCGCGGGGCCCAACTCCTTGGACAGCGCCTTGGTGAGCGCCATGCCCGCCGCCCTGGACACCGAGGACGGCAGGGAGTTCGCCCCCGGTGCCTTCGCGCCGATGGCCAGCACGTTGACGATGGAGCCGCCGCCCCCCGCGCGCAGGTGGGGCAGCACCCGCCGCGAGGTGCGCACCGCGGCGAAGAGCTTGAGCTCCAGGTCCGCCTCCCACGCCGCGTCCTCCACCTCGGCGAAGGGCCGCGCCGCCGCGGTACCCGCGTTGTTCACCAGCCCGTCCACCCGCCCCCACCGCTCCACCGCCGCCTCCACGAAGCGCTCCACCTCGTCCGGGCGGGTGATGTCCGTCACCCGCGTCAGGACGTCGCCGCCCGCCCGCCGCAGGGCTTCCGCCGTGGACTCCAGACGCTCGGCGCCCCGGGCACAGAGGGCCACGCGGGCCCCCTCGCGTACCAGGCGAGAGGCCACCGCCGCCCCCAGCCCCTCCGAGCCGCCCGTCACCAACACCACCTTCCCACCGAGCTCCAGGTCCATGGCGTCCTTCCCGGCTCAGGCCGGCTGCTTCACCGCGTGCGGCCGCTTCTCGAAGGACGCCAGCGTCTGGGCGATCTCCTGGTTCACCTGGCGCAGCAGATCCTGCTTCTCGCGGAACGGCAGGAAGGCGCTCTTGAAGCCGGAGACGAGGATGGTGGTCAGGTCCTCCAGCGCCAGCCCCAGCTCCTTGTGCGCCACCCACAGCTCCTTCGTCACCGTGGTGTCGGTGATGAGGCGGTTGTCGGTGTTGATCGTCACGCGCAGGCCGTAGTCGAAGTAGAACTTGAGCGGGTGCGCATCCAGGCTCGGCACCGCCCCCGTCTGCACGTTGGAGGTGGGGCACACCTCCAGGGGGATGCGGTGGTCGTTCACGTAGTTGAGCAGGTCCCCATCCTCGCGCAGCCGCGTGCCGTGGCCGATGCGGTGCGCGCCCAGGTAGTGGATGGCCTGGGAGATGGACTCGGGCCCGAAGGCCTCGCCCGCGTGCGCCGTGCAGTTGACGTTGTTCTTGAGGATGAGCTGGAAGGCGTCCTTGTGGTCCTTGGCCGGGAAGTTCGCCTCGGCGCCCGCCAGGTCGAAGCCGATGACGCCCCGGTTCTTGTAGGCCACCGACAGCTCCGCCAGCCGCATGGACGTCTGCGGGTTGATGTGGCGGATGCCGCAGATGATGACGCCGTACTTGATGCCCGTCTCGCGCTTGGCCACGCGCAGACCCTCGAGCACCGAGTCGATGACGATGGTCATCTTCAGGCCCTTCTGCAGGTGCAGGGCCGGGGAGTAGCGCACCTCGAGGTAGCGCACGTTCTCGGCCGCCGCGTCCACCGCCAGCTCATAGGCCGAGCGGTAGAGGGCCTCGGCCGTCTGCAGCACCGAGAGCGTCACGTCGAAGGCCACCAGGTAGTCCTCGAGGTTCTTGCACACCTCCCCCATGTGGATGGCCTTGGCCAGGGTGTCCTCGCTGTCCGCGGGCAGCTTCACCTTCTGCTGCTCGGCCAGCTCGAGGATGGTGCGCAGCCGCATGGAGCCATCGAGGTGGCAGTGCAGGTCCGTCTTGGGAAGTGCGTGGAGCAACTCCTCGGTGACGGGAATGGCCGGGGGCGGAGCCCAGTCGGCCCGGCGGGCGGATGAGGGAATACCAGTCGAGCTGGGGAGCTCGTCGTCGCGAATCGAAGCCATGTCGGGTTCCTTCCTTGCCAACCATCCTAGGGTCCTGAAGATCCTCTCTCAACCATGCAGCCAACCCTCTATCAGCGCCTCGTCTTACTGCTCGCCATGGCGGCGCTGATGGCCGCCTGCCGGCAGCCCACCCACCCGCTCTTCACCTTCTCCTCGGACGCGCCCTCGCGCGTGGGGCTGGTGCCCCTGGAGAACGGCGTCCTGATGGGCAATGAGGCCGGCCGGTTCCTCCGGTTGGACCCCCAAGGAGAGCCCGTCTGGCGTGTGGAACTGGGCCGCGAGGTCGCCGCGCGCCCCACGGTCTCGGGAGACAGTGTCATCGTGGGAACGGTTGGCGGGACTCTCGTCAGCCTCGCGCTCGCCGATGGCTCGGAGCGCTGGCGCCTCACCGGGCAGCCACCCGTGCTCACCCCGCTCGTCTCGGATGCGGGCTTCGTCTACGTCGTGGCCCCGGATGGCGCCGTGCGCGCCCTCGCCGTGGACTCGGGCGAGCTGCGCTGGCGCCGGGCCCTCCCCTCGGGCGTCCCCCGTCCCGACGCCACCCGGCCCCAGCCCCCCCCCGTGCTCGCCGGGGGACTCCTGGTGGTGGTGCTCGGGGACGCGGGGCTGTTCGCGCTCTCCCCCCAGGACGGCACCGTGCGCTGGCGCCGGCCCCTGGCCCGGGTGCTCGGAATGGAGGCCCAGGGGGAGGTGCTGTACGTCTCCACCCAGAAGGGCGAGGTGCTCGCGCTCGGGCTCGCTGACGGACAGGTGCGCTGGCGGCAGACCCCCGCCTCCGCGCTTTCGAGCCCCCCAAGCCTCGTCCAGGGTCAGGTGTGGGTGGGCACCGAAGACAAGCTGCTACTGGCCCTGTCTCCCCAGGACGGGCGGGAGTCCTTCCGGCTCGCCCTGCCCGCGACCCTGGTGACGCAGGTGGCCGGGTTCCGCGAGTGGTTGTTGGTGCCCACCCGCGACAGCCAGGGCTGGCTGCTCGCGCTCAAGCCCCGCGAGGGCCCTCCTGTGTTCACCCTGCGGCTGGATACGCCGCTGCTCACCCGGCCCGTGGTGCTCGGGGACCAGCTCTTCGTGCTGGGACAGGACGGGCGGGTGCTCTCGTGGCGGCTCCAGCCGCCGAAGTCGTGAGCCCGGCGTCACGGAGCCGATTTCCTCACGACGAGCCGAGGTGGACTTCAGGTGTAGACGTCTACACCTGGGGTAGCATTTTTCCCCACACCAAGTGTAGACGTCTACACCTGGGCGGAGATAAAGGCCGCAACGCGAACGAAGAGAGGTGCGGCGTGTCCACCCGTCTTGTTGGCCTGAACGTGTTGGTCCTGGCCGTGCTCATGGCGCAATGCGCGTGCGTCACCACCGCGACCAGCAGCACACCGGGATATTACGGATACAGCAACGTGACTGTGGGCGTTGACTCCCCCTCGGCGGCCTGCCGTCACAGCCCCTCCGCATGCATCGCGCTTTACGGCAAGGAGATGGCCTCCACCACCGCTGTCCTGAAGGTGGTGTTCGACGAGACAGCAAAGAAATCTGTTGAAGAGGAGCTCAAGAAATGCGCCGAGCTGGCACGTTCGGAGGTTCTCCTCCGGTATCCGAAGCAGTTCAAGGGCCCTGCTCCTGACGCCGATGAGTGCAAGCAGGAAACAAAGTCCAACGGCAGGAGAGTCACATGGGCCATGCGCCTCGGTATCGAGATGCATGAGGTCGCCCGGAAATGCGCCGAGGAAGCGCTAAGCAAGGTGCGGCCTGGGAGATTCAGTCTGGAACAGCGCTACCGCATCATCGACATGGAAACAGGAGAGAAGGAGCTGATCAGTGCCGAAGAGGAGCAGGGGCTCGAGGAGTCCGGCAACGGTGGAGAGCTGAAAGGGACCCTGAAGCCAGATGTGGTCATCCACGAGGGCGACCCGCTCAATGCACTCGCCGTCTACGACTTCAAGTTTCCCTGTGTGGATATTGGCTCGATGCCCAAATGGACTCAATACCCACCTGGACATCCGTTCGCTGGTTTCACCCAAGGACGCATGTACCAGGATTTCATAGCTCCCGTCGTTGGGCGCATCATGCCCTGGATCGGGGCATTCCATGATTGAGTACCATCCGCGAATACGCATTCACGCCAAGAACGGGCACCTGCTGCTCAGAGATGGGCTGGCCCTGACATTCTTCATGCGTCATTCCCATGAGGCTCTCTCGCAAGCCGTCCGTCAGTCGTTGGAGACGTACCTCCGTGCCGTTGGCCCTGATGCACTTACTTTGTACGGGGACGAAGAGGGTTTCTGGCAGTCGCTCGACGATGTTGGATGGGAACTCATCCGTGGCCACATGCGACACCCGCAGATGGCCATGATTGACTTATCGGGTGTGGCGGACAATCAGCGAAGCTACCAATTCAGCTATCAGGGGAGGGAGCTGAAAGGTCCCTTTTTCAAGAGACATCCGGGTGCGGTCTCCGCTGTCTCCTTCTGGCTGCCCACCGAGTACATGGAAGAGCATGGTCCAGGGCGAGTACGCGACCTCGCGATGGAGCTCGCCTCGGGCCTGCCCTTCTGTACTGGCAATGCCGGTCTCTCCTTTCACTGCGATACCAGCCTGGTAGGTGTGCAGGGAGAAGTTCACAAACTGCGCCTCCGCTACCCGGGCATGGATGTTCCCGACATCGATTGGGTCTCGTTACACATCGGAACCCAGGTACGGGGCCCCTCCTGGCTCACCTTCCTCGGTCAGCCCGTGCTCGGAGAGTTGGGCGGTGCGTCCGGGCTGCGCGCCCGGTTGCGCCATCCGGAAACCACCGTCCAGGAGATGGAGGGGGACAGTGCCGTTGTCTGCCTGGGTCCCTGGCCCGAGGCGGGCGATACCGAGCAGGGCAACACCCTGCCCGCGTACCGGGAACTGGCGCGCGTGCTGGAGCCCTGGCTCTACCATGAGCCGCGGCTCCATCCCCACCAGTCCATGGAGGACACGCGCCGCTGGGAACGCCGGTTCCTCGACTGACTCACGGCTCCGCAGCCGAGCCAACCCAAGGGCCGGATACCCTCACCCCGTCCCTCTCCCGAGGGGAGAGGGGATGTTGGGGGGATGTTGGGGGAGGCTTGGGGAAGAGGTGGGTTGCGCTGCTCAGCCCGGCATCAGGAAGCGGGCGATGACGCGCTTGAGGCCCACTCCCCCACCGAACTCCACCGTCACCTTCGCGTTGGGTCCGCTGCCGTCCGTCGAGATGATCTTCCCCATCCCGAACTGCTCGTGGCGCACCCGCATCCCGCGCACGTCCCCGCTGATGCCTTCCATGTCCGACGCCTGCGAATAGGAACGGTCGATGCGCGGCCCGTCGTCCTCCTCCGCCCAGTTCCGCTTGCGCGTCATCATCGGCGATGACTTCGGCGCGGGCGTCTCCAACTCCTGCTCCGCGAAGCCGAAGAGCGACTGCGGCACCTCCCGCAGGAAGCGCGAAGGCGGGTTGTAGCGCAGCTCGCCGAACAGCGAGCGGCACTGCGCCAGGCTCACGAACAGCCTCTTTCGCGCGCGCGTGAAGCCCACGTAGCAGAGCCGCCGCTCCTCGGCCATCTCCTCCCCGTCCGGGTCATCCGCCGCCAGCGAGCGCGAGTGCGGGAAGACTCCGTCCTCCATCCCCGTGATGAACACCGCGTCGAACTCGAGCCCCTTCGCCGCGTGCAGCGTCATCAACGCCACCCGGCCCTCGCCCACGTCCGCGTCCGCCTCGCCCACCAGGCTGATCTGCTCCAGGAAGGCGTTGAGCGCCGGCACGTCCGCCGTCAGCGGCGACGAGTCCAGCCCCTCTTCCTCCGGCGTGGCCGGCTTCGCGTCCTCCCCCTCCTCGTCATCCCCCTCCGAGGCCGCCGCCACCGCCGCCGCTGCCCGGTTCAGGTCGAACTCCTGCGCCGCGCCCAGGAACTCGCGCAGGTTCTCCGCGCGCGTCAGCGACTCGTCACTGCCCTCCGTGACGAGCGACTCCACCAGCAGCGACTCCTTCAACATCTGGTCCACCGCGCTCGCCGCGTCCTTCGCCTCCTGCGCGCACGCATGCAGCGAGGACACCACCGCGTGGAACCCCGTCAGCCTCCGTATCGCCGCCGTGTTGAGGCCCGGAACCCGCTCGGGCGCCGCCGTGGCCTCGTACAGGCTCACCCCCGCCTGGTTGGCCCAGTCCTGCAGCCGCTCCACCGTCGTGTCGCCAATGCCTCGCGCCGGCGTGTTGATGATGCGCAGCAGGTCCGCGTCCGAGCGCGGATTCACCATCAGCCGCAGGTAGGCCGCCGCGTCCCGCACCTCGGCCCGGTCGTAGAAGCTGCGCCCGCTCACCAGCGTGTACGGCACCCGCGCCAGCCGCAGCGCCTCCTCCACCACGCGGCTCTGCGCGTTGGTGCGGTAGAAAACCGCCATCCCCGAGTACTTGATGAAGCCCTCGCGCTGCAGCTCGTGGATGCGGCGCGCCACGTCCTGGGCCTCGGCGCGCTCGTCCCGGTTCATCATCAGCGAGAGGTTCTCGCCCTTGGGCCGGTCGCTCCACAGCTTCTTCGGCATGCGCCGCGTGTTGCGTGCAATCACCGCGTGCGCCGCGTCCAGGATGTTCTGGTCCGAGCGGTAGTTCTGCTCCAGCTTCACCACCCGCGCGCCTGCGTACGCCTCCGGGAAGCCGATGATGTTGTCCACGCTCGCCCCGCGCCAGCGGTAGATGGACTGGTCGTCATCGCCCACCACCACCAGGTTGGGACGGCGCTCCGGAGGCGCCAGCAGCCGCAGCAGCTCGGCCTGCACCGGGTTGGTGTCCTGGAACTCGTCCACCAGGATGTGCTGGAAGCGCCGCCGGTACTGCTCCGCCACATCCGGACGCTTGCGGAAGAGCGCCACCAGCAGCAGCAGCAGGTCGCCGAAGTCCACCGCGTTCGCCGCGCGCAGCAGCCGCTGGTAGGCCCGGTAGGTCTTCTGCACCACCACCCCGCGCAGGTCTTCCATCGCGTCCACCACCATGTCGTCCGGGAGGCGCGCGGCGTTCTTCTCCTGATCGATCCGGTGGAGGATCTCCCGCGGCTGCATGATGGGGTCCACGCGCACCTCGCGCATGGCTCGCTTGACGAGCTGGAGCTGATCTCCGTCGTCGTAGATGACGAACGAGGACGTGAGCCCCCCCACTACCGACTCCAGCGACTTGTCCGCCATCACCAACGGATCCCTCAGGACCCGGCGGAGAATCATCGACGACGAGGAGTGGAAGGTGCTCACCACCAGGTCGTTCGCCCGGCCCCCGAGCAGATGGACGAGCCGCTCCCGCATCTCGCGGGCGGCCTTGTTGGTGAAGGTGACGGCCAGGATGCGCCAGGGCGCGACGCCCCGCACGTCGACCAGGTGCGCCACCCGGCGGGTGATGACGCGGGTCTTGCCGCTGCCCGCGCCCGACAGGACGAGGAGCGGACCGTCCCCATGCAGGACTGCTTCCTTCTGGGGCTCGTTCAGGTCTTTGAGGAGTTCGTCGGCGTTCAAGGCAAGGTGCTTTTCTAGAGGCAAACCTTGCTTCTAACGAGTTTCCGTCCGACTGGAAGGACGTTCCACGCAGGGGCCCCCACGCCTGCCCTGCGAGGGAGCCTCCCCGAGGCCCCTCAACACCCGCAGTCGCAGTTCTCCACCACCGCCCCGGCCAGCTCGGAGCCGTCCTCGTGCAGCAGCCGCACCGCCTGCGCGGGCCAGGACTCCTGCACGAGCAGCTCCACCTTCCCGTCTCCCTCCAGGTCCAACACCCCCACCACGTCCTCCCCCGCCAGGTCCTTCGCCGGGAGCGCCCGCTCCCCGCCGCCCGGCCCCAGCACCACGGCCCGGGTCACCTGCTGGTCGTAGTCGCCACCGCACAACGAGTTGCCCTCACCCGTGCGGAAGCGCGCCACCGTGAAGACGGCGTGCGTGTTCCCGGAGGCATAGCGGAACGACTTCACCTCCTGGCGCAGCCGCTCCTGCACCTGCTCCGCCTGGATGGAGCCCTCGGCACGCAACGCGGAGAAGCGCGCGGAGCGCCGGAGCGCTTCCTCCTGGGCCGCCAGCACCTCCGCGGGAGGCCCCTCACCGGCCGCGAAGAACACCGGCGCCTTCGTGCCCGCGGGCAGGGCGAACGCCAGCGCGTCCGGCGCCACCGCGCAGTCCAACTCGGCGAAGGCCCAGGGCCGGCCACAGCCCGGTGCCTCGGGAGGCGGCTCCTGTTGGAAGTAGCCGAAGTGCGGCACGCCCCGGTTGATCCACGCGAACCCCTTCACCGTGCAACCCGCCTGCACGGGCCCGGCCGCGCCGTAAAGGTCCACCGTGTCCCCCTTCGCGAACAGGCCCGTGGGGTCCTCCTCGGCCGGGGCCATCCACACGCTCCGGCGCACGTCCACCGGCTCGAGCGCGACACTCGTCGTCCCCTCGCCCAGCAACATGAAGGTGCGCCCGGCGTACGACTCCACGAAACGCGGCACCGTCCGCCGGCTCAGGGCCCCGGCCCGGGCGGCCTCGGCCTCGGCCCCGGCACGGCACGTGGCGTCCTTGCGCTCCCGCTCGAGCTCCAGCGGCCCGGCGTTCTTCACGTACGCCACCACCCCCGCCTGGGAGAGCTGCTCGCGGAAGCCCTCCGCCTCCACCCTCGCCCCGAACACCTTCGCCACCACCACCTCCAGGCACGGACGCAAATCCTTGAAGGCGTTGGTGGACAGCCGCAGCGGTTCCGCGGGCAGCCCCGTCCGCTTCAGCGCCTCCAGCACCCCGCGCCCCTCCCCCTCGGTGGACGAGGAGTGGACGATGACCAGCCACTTCTTCGCGTAGCGTGCCTCCGGCGGAGGCGGAGCCACACTCGGAGTGGAGGCGTCCGGCATTCCGGCGTCCGGAACCGCGGTGGCCTGGACGGGCTCCGGCTCGGAAGTCCCGCAGGTGCATCCCGAGACGGTCAGCAGGAGAAGAACGAGCAGACGCGGCAGGCGAGGCATGGGCGCCTTTCTACCAGTAGAGTCGCACCATGTCCGAAGCCGACACCCGTCCCACCCAGGAGCAGCTGGATCGCTACGCCGAACAGTTCAACCAGAGTCAGACCATGCGTCTCCTCGGTGTACGGTTGAGCTTTCCCCAGGGTGAAAAGGCCGTCATCACCCTCCCCGAGGTCCGTCTCGAGCACCGGGGAGGCCTGGGGACCGCGGCTATCAACGGCGGCATCATCTCCGCCATGTTCGATTACGCCATCGGCTGCACCCCCGCCCTGGTGGACCCCACCCGCCGCTGCGCCACCATGCAGCTGTCCGTCAGCTTCGAGCGGCCCCTCCGGGGCAACACCGTGCGCGCCGAGGCCACCATCGACAGCGTCGGCACCTCCACCCTCTTCGCCTCCGCCCGGATGTACGACGAGAAGGGGCAGGTGTGTGCTCGCTGCCAGGGGGTGGTCAAGATTTCCCAGATGAAGTGGGCCTCGGGCGAGAGCCCGGCCGTCAACTGACGCCCCCGCCACACTCCCCTCCGATATGTCCTCCGACACGGGACGTTTCCCAGGCACCGGGCAGCAGCGAGACCCCGGCGGGCCCGTGGAAGCTCGGGAAGACACGATGGGTGTGGCCTTGGTGCAACCAGTTCAGAGCGTGGTGCGACAGCCGGAGGAGAGCGCACGACCGGGGGGGAGTGTGCTGGAGGACGAGGCCGGGCTCGCGAGGCGCGCCCTGGACGGAGACCGTGCCGCCTGGAACGTCCTCATCTCCCGCTACCACCACCGCGTCGTGGTCTCGCTGCTGGCCCGGGGAGTCCGGGTGGACCGGGCCCAGGAGCTCGCCCAGGAGACGTGGGCGCGCCTCGTCCAGCAGCAACAGAAGGGGTTGCTCACCGAGCTGCGCCTGCCCAACCTCGCCATCACCCAGGCGGCCTTCCTCGCCGCCGACGAGGCGCGCCGCGCCCGCCGCGAGTCCCTCGCCGGACCCGTGGAGGAGCTGCCCGAGGCCCACCAACCGGTGGACCCCTCGGTGTCCGCCGAGCGGCGCCTGCTGTCCGAGGAACAACTGTCCCGGGCCCAGGCGGCCCTGCGCGAGTGCTCGACGAGCGCCCAGCATGTCTTTCAACTGGCGTGCGACGGCCAGGAGCTGCCGCACGCCGAAGTGGCCGCGCGCGTCGGCTTGTCCGTGCAGCGCGTCCGTCAAATCTTGTGCGAGGTCCGCAAGAAGCTGCGGGGCGTCCTCGAGGAGGAAGCATCATGAACCAGCCCCACATCCATCCGGCCGACGCCGAGCAGTACGTGCTGGGCGCGATGGAGCCGGGAGCCGCGGCGGCCCTCGAGGCCCACACCGTGGCCTGCTCGCCCTGCGCCCTCATCCTCCAGCGCGAGGCCCTGCTGGAGGAGCAGTTGCGCGAGGTGGCCCAAGCCCCTGTCCAGCAGGCCCAGGTCATCCGCCCGGCCCGGTGGAACCGGCCCCGGGTGTCCGCCTCCGCCGCCGTGGGGGTGATGATGGCGGCCGCGGCGGCGGTGACCCTCCTCGTCCTCCGCCCCGAGCAGGCCGTACAGCCGCGCACCCAGGACGAGGACTTCCCCGTGATGGCGCTGCCGCTGGAGCTTCCGGAGATGCCCGAGCGGCTGGTCGCCTGCCCGGACCTGACGAGCCAGGAGGTGTGCGCCTCGGAAGCACTGGCGCGCGGGCTGCTGGTGCAGTACCCCCAGGGTGTGGGCGAAGTGCCCCGCTACGAGGGCCACTCGGGAATTCCAACGGACGCGCTGAGCGCTTCCGGGCCCTATTCGCTGTGAAAGGCACCGCCATGACCGACCGGATGAAGCAGATCCTGACGCTCCTGTGGGTGGCGGCGCTCGCCCTGGGGGGCACCGCCTCGGCCGCCGAGGACACGAAGCCCCTGCCCCCGGGGTGGTTCGTCACCGAGAGCACCCCGAAGCTCTACGAGGCGGGCCTGGACACGGAGAACCCGTGCGAGGGCAACCGCAGCGCGTACCTGCGCTCGCTGCATGCGATTCCCTCGGGCTACGGCACCTTCATGCAGGCCTTTGGCGC
>DASQMW010000275.1:0-13324 GCA_035645295.1 Archangium sp. | reverse complement strand
GGCGTGCCCACGCCATAGCGGGCGATGTCCGAGCAGATGATGAGGGCCTTCTTCCCCTGGGCGCTGCCCGAGCGCACCCAATCCATGGCCAGCAGCAGCGCCGCGGTGCCGCCGTAGCAGGCGTGCTTCGTCTCGAAGACGCGGCAGCGCGTGGAGAGCCCCAACAGGCCCTGCACGTACGAGGACACCGGCTTGGAGTGATCCACCGCCGTCTCGGTGCCCACCACCAGCATGCCCACGTCCTCGGGGGAGCACCCGGCCGCCTCCATGGCCATGCGCGCCGCGCGCGCCGCCAGCGTCACCGTGTCTTCTTCCACCAGGGGCACGGCCATCCGCGTCACACCCAGGCCGTCCACGTACTTGCCAGGCGCCACGCCGCGCGCCTTGGCCAGCTCCGCCAGCTCCACGTACGTGGGCGGTACCGCGATACCAAGGCTCTCCAGTCCTGCCTGCATCGAATGCCCCCTTAGGCGACAAATCCGGTTGTTCAGTTTAAAACATTACTTACCGGTTATTCGTCTGGATGTCTATGTGCCCCAGCATCGATTGATTCGAAGCGACACCCACCGCGGCATCTGTTCGCGGACAATATGTGACAAACGCACACAAGGTGCGCTCATATGGGAATCACGCCCCATGGAGAGGCCGTACACGGACAACCCCTGTCATCGAAGCAGGCTCCGGACAAGGGCCCGAGACGGACGAGGCCACCGTCACGCAAATGTGACGGTGGCCTCGAGGGGAAGGCAGCGCCCGGCGGTCAAATGCGGAGCGGCTCAGCGCTGTGCGTAGGAGCCGCTACGGAGCTCGTCGAGGATGCTGGGACCCTGGGGCGCCCAGCCCAGGAACAGCTCCGCCCGGCGGGCGGAGAACTGCTGATCGAGCGCCAGCGCATCGGCGAACGCACCGAACTGAGTCCGGGCGTCCTCCAGGGGCCAGGCGATGGTCTTTCCCCCCGCCCCGGCTCCCTCGCTCGCCGCGGTGGCGATGTCCTTCACCTTCACGGAGGGGCCCTGGACGGCGATGAGGATGGTGCCCGCCGACGCCCGCTCGACGGCGCGCAGGTACAGCTCCGCCAGATCGTCGATGAACACCACCGGCCAGCGGTTCTCGCCGGTGCCCACGAAGCGCGCGGCGCCCTCCTTGCGCGCGGAGGCGCCAAGCATTCCGGGGATTCCACCCGCGCGCCCGTAGACGATGCCAGGACGGATGACGAGGCCCCGGATGCCCGGAGTGGAGAGCACCCGCTTCTCCACCGCGGGACGCCAAGCGACGAGGTCGGCCGCGTTCAGCGGACTGTCCTCATCCGCCACGGTGCCTTGCGTGCCGCCGTGAACCCAGACGCCGCTCGTATAGAGGAAGGTCTTTCCCGTCCCCGCCAGCTTCTCCAGCACCGCGGCGATGGCGGGCGCGTCCACGGCCTCACTGTTTGAGGTCGCCGTCCAGACGATCGTATCGAACCCCTGCACGAGCGCGGAGAGGCCGGCGGCATCCGACAGATCGCCGTGCACGGACTTGATGCCGAGCGACTCCAGCTTGCGCTTCGCATCCTCCGAGCGCGAGAGCCCCGAGACCTGATGACCTGCCCGGGCCAGAACCCCGGCAACAGCCGAACCGATGTAACCCGTTGCTCCAGTGACAAGGATCTTCATGTTCTTCCTCTTTCTTTGATGATCGAATCAGTCGACGAGGACGCCCACCGCGCGGCCGCTGTAGGCCCACACGGAGGAGCGCAACAGCAGTTGCCAGACCACCTCGAGCTCGGCCGGGTCCCGTGGGCCGAAGACCATGGGCGTGCCGGAGCGCGGATGGGGAACGCCCTACCCCTGCTGGTACACCTTCTCCGCCAGGCCAGGAGGGAACTTCATGTGAAGGCTGCCATCGTGCGCCGGGTGGATATGGGCGAACCCGGTTCCCACCTGGAAGGCCTCACGCGGTCCGCGGACCACCCCGGGATGGAGCCAGAAGGCACGCGCGCCCGGCACCGAGATGCCGCTGGGCGACACCGTCACCTCCGAGAGGGAGGCGGCCCGGGAAAAGAGCGCCTCCTGCATGCTGACGGGTGACTGCTGGCTGAGCTGGCGGTGCGCGAGCGGGGTTCCCGGCGGCGCATCACTCGTCTGGGGCGCCGGCCCCTGCCGCTTGACCAGACGGAAGGCCGTGTCCAGGGCGGGCGCGTGCATGGAGGGCTTCGACGTGGCCGGCGCGGCCTCCTTGCGAGGAGACTCGCGCTCCGCTGAGGTACAGGCAGATGTATAGAGGACCTGTATCGCGAGGACCATGGATACCTGCCACCTGGAAGTCATGAGCGTCATCTCCAAGGCGCATCCCGCGCCTCCATCTCTCAAGAGGCGTTTAAGTGTTTCCTCCGCTAGATACAACACGGGGATTGGAAATGCATTGTTTCCAGGAGAAGACCGATGAAGGACGTGGGGTTCTACTTCACCTTCGCCGAGGTCGTGCGGACCGGGAGCTTCACGGCCGCGGCCCGCGCACTCGGCGTGACGAAGGCCACAGTCAGCAAGCAGGTGATGCACCTGGAGAACACGCTGGGCCTGCGGCTGCTTCACCGCACGACGCGCAAGCTGTCCCCGACCACCGAGGGTGAAGCGCTGTACGTGCGCTGCCGTCGCATGGCCGAGGAGTTGGATATAGCGAAGGCGGAGATCATGCATCTGCGGAGCAAGCCCCGTGGCAAGCTGCGCGTGAGCGTGCCCATGACCTTCGGGCTGCTCCACATCGTCCCCGCCGTGCCCGAGTTCCTCGATCGCTACCCGGAGATCGAGTTCGATCTCCAGCTCGATGACCGGGTGGTGGACCTCGTCGAGAACTGCTTCGACGTCGCCGTCCGGATCGCCGATCTCCCGGACTCGTCGCTCACCATTCGCAAGCTCGCCTCCAGCAGCCGCGTGGTGTGCGCGACGCCCGAGTACCTGAAACGCCATGGCGTGCCGCGCAAGCCCGAGGAACTGCGCCAGCACCAGTGCCTGAAATACACCTACCTCGCCTCGGGAGCGACCTGGCGGATGAGCAATGCCAAGGGCGAGCATCCCGTCCATGTGAGCGGCCCCCTGCAGGCAAACAGCAGCCTGGCCCTCAAGGTCGCGGTCCTCGCCCACGCGGGGCTCGCCCAATTCCCCACGTTCGTGGTCATCGATGAGCTGCGGAGCGGCCGGCTGGTGCCAGTGCTCGAGGATTACGAGCTTCCCAGCCTCAACATCTGGGCCGTTCATGCCTCCGGACGCACCGTCACTCCCAAGGTCCGCGCATGGGTCGACTTCCTGGTCCGCCGTTTCGAGAAAGGGACGGGCTGGAGCGACAAGCCCACCTCTCGCGGGGCCTGAACGCGGACGGGTGGTGACAGCCGTCACCACGGCGTGACATCTGTCACCTGGGGAGGACCGGTGCGGCGTGGTGACGGCTGTCACCAGCCCCGGCAGGAGCCCCGTGGGCAGTTCGTGTGAATTCAAGGGCTTGGAGTTCGTGAGACCATGACGCAACGCATGGCACACAACCTGCTCCGCACTGCGCGTGAGACCTACTCACAGAAAGACTCCCGCCATGCAGATCTCCAACCGCCTCCAGAAGCCGTCCGTTGCCGCTACGCCCTCCACCCCCCGTGAGCTCCCGGTGTCCTCGCCGAAGGGCCAGGCCCGTGGGGCCTCGGGTTTCGAGTCCGCCTCGAGCTTCGCGCCCTTCACCGGGCGCACCGCGGTGGCGCTCACCGCGCAGCAGGCCGCCTCCCCCACCACCGGCCCGCTGGCGCTGAGCAGCCCCCAGGCCCAGTCCGCCATCCAGAAGTCGCTCGACTTCCTCCAGCAGCAGACGGGCTCGCTGGCCCGCGGCGTGGCGCCCGGCGCCGGCATCTCCCAGTCCGTCACACCCCGCTCCGTCGAGCGTGATGCGCTCGGCATGACGCACGTGCGCCTGGACCGCAAGCACGAGGGCGTGAAGGTCTTCGGCGAGCAGCTCATCAGCCACCTGGATCAGCAGGGCAAGGTGTCGGGCCTCACCGGCAGCGTCTCCACCATCCCCGCCGGACTTGGCTCGCAGCCGGTGAAGCTGACGGCGCAGGACGCGCTGGCCATTGCCCAGAAGGACTTCGCCGGCAGGACGGACCGCGCGCCCACCGCCGAGCGCGTCGTCTACCAGGGCAAGGACGGCAACTACCACGCGGCCTACCACGTGGAGCTCACCCACACGAAGGGCCTCGAGGGCGACGAGCGCCCCCGCCGGATGAACTACCTCGTGGACGCCAACAACGGCGAGATGCTCACGAGCTTCAACCAGATGGGCGGCATCGAGCTGCCCCACGCGAAGGCCGGCCCCACCCCGGGTGGCGCCACGCAGGCTCCGGCCCCCGCGCCGGTGCCTGGCAAGCCGACCACCCCCACCACCGGCAAGGCGGATGACACCAGCCTCTACAGCGGCAAGGTGGAGCTCTCCACGAAGAAGAACACGGACGGCACCTTCAGCCTGGAGGACGCCAGCCGCGGCAAGGGCGTGGTGACGTACGACGCGCAGAACAAGGAGCAGGCCAGCAAGCCGGTGAAGATCACCGACAAGAACGACGTGTGGGGCGAGGCGACGGACCCCACGCGCAACCGGGCCGCGGTGGACGCGCACTACGGCGCGCAGATGACGTACGACTTCCTCAAGGACGTGCTCGGCCGCGACTCGCTGGACGGCAAGGGCGAGAAGCTCGTGTCCAACGTGCACATCAGCAACAACTTCGTGAACGCGTACTGGGACGGCACGCAGATGAACTACGGCGATGGCGACGGGAAGACGGCTGGCCCGCTCACCACGCTGGACATCGCCGGGCATGAGATCGCCCACGGCCTCACCGAGCGCACCGCGGGCCTCATCTACGAGGGCGAGTCCGGCGGCCTCAACGAGGCGATGAGCGACATCATCGGCTCGGGCGTGGAGTGGTACGCCGCGCAGAAGAACTCCGCCGTGGAGTTCGACTGGAAGGTGGGCGAGGACGCCTGGACGCCGGCCAACGGCAACGGGGACGCGCTGCGCTACATGGATGACCCCACGAAGGACGGCTACTCCGTGGACCACTACAAGAACTACCCGAAGCAGACGGAGGTGCACGGCTCCAGCGGCATCGCCAACAACGCCTTCTACCTGCTGGCCAACGGTGGAAAGAACCGCACCTCGGGCCTCGAGGTGAAGGAGGGCGTCGGGATGGAAAAGGGCCTGAAGATCTTCGCTCGCGCCCTGGAGCACTACATGACGCCGAAGACCACCTTCGCCCAGGCCCGGCAGGCCACGGTGCAGGCCGCCACGGACCTGTACGGCGCCAACTCGGCCGAGGTGAAGAAGGTCCAGGAGAGCTGGACCGCGGTGGGCGTGAACTGAGTCTAGGTCTCCAGCGTGCGCGCCTCCCGCACGAGGGCGAACACCTCCCCGTAGCGGCCCTCGTCAAAGGCCTTCCTGAGCTCGGGAAAGCGGCCCTGCCGCAGCGCGCGGAGGTGGCGGTACTTGGCGGAGTGATAGGTGGACACGGCCCAGGCCAGCCGCAGCGCGGTCAGCCCTCCGCGCCAGAGCGCACCATGCACCAGGCAGTCGCGTATCAGGTGTGCCGGGCGCTGGAGCGCGGCGGGCTTGAGCCGCTTGCCTTCCGAGAAGGCACGCACGGCCCAGAGCAGGGCATAGCGCTCCTCCTTCTCGGCGCGCCCCGCGAGCGAGGTGGCGAAGCGGTGGTCGATGGGCGCGTGCAGGCGGGGGGCGCGCATCCGTGGCAGCGCCTCGTGGACGATCATCTCCGGGCGCCAGATGGCGACGTCCCGGCGGACCAGGCGCGCACGCCAGTGGGTGCGGTAGCGGAAGCGGCGCTCCTTCAGCTCGGCCCAGTCGCGGCAGGGCAGGAGGTAGGCGGGCTCCGCCGGGTGGGAGTCGCGCCAGGCCCGTATGACGGGCAGGGCCTCCGGCGCCAGGCGCTCGTCCGAGTCGAGATAGAAGACGTAGTCACTCGGTCCCAACGCCTCCATGGCGGCGGCCCGTGCGGCCCCGTACCCCTGCCAGGAGTGGGAGACCGAGCGGACGCCCATGCTCCGCACGAGTTCCACCGAGCCATCCGTGGATTGCGAGTCCACGGCCACGACCTCGTCGCAAACGGCGAGCAGGCTCTCCAGGCACGCTCCGAGCGTGTCGCGGTTGTTTCCGTGAATGACGTAGCCGCCGAGCTTCATGAATCCGTTCTTTCTTCGAGGGCCATCTACCACACTACATTCGCGAACCGGGCCACTCCGTACGGGCTCCCACCCAACGACTTTCATCCGGTGCTCATCCCATGTCTGGATTCCTCGTCCTGATCGCCGCGCTGCTCCTCGCTGTTCCCGAGGCCGAAGCCTGTGAGTGTCCCCAGAAGCCCTCCTCGGACAAGGCGGCCCTGGAGGAGGCGGACAGGGTCTTTTCCGGGACGGTGCTTTCCAGCCCCCCCAGCGCTGACGGGACGGAGCAGGTCCACCGGTTCGAGGTGAGCAGGCTCTACAAGGGGGACATCCAGCGAGTCACCGAAGTGGTGTCGAAGGGAGGGAAGAGCTGTGGCTTTCCCTTCGAGCCCGGCAAGAGCTACCTGGTCTTCAGCACGGGCCACGGCCCCATGACCGCGACCACCTGCGACGGAACCCGGGTCCTCGCGCAGGCGAGCGCGAAGCTCCCCACGCTCAAATCCGCGCCCTGTGCGCTCGCGATGGAGCCAGCCCTCGTCCAGGCAGCCAAGGCCGCCACGCGCATGTTCAAGAAGGACTTCTCCCAGCACCCCTCCAGCCATGTCAGGGTCTATTGCCAGAAGGATGGGCGTGCCCATGTCCTGTACCGCTCGCGGAGGATTCCGGCGGAGCAGCTCTCGATGGTTCGCGATGCCATCGAAGCCCAGGTCGTGGTGAACGGAAAGACCGGCAAGGTCGAGCAGGTATTCGTGGGCCCGTGAGCGGAGCGCCGCTCAGAGCCGGAAGCCGGAGAGGGCCTCGGTCAGCCGGGCCGTCGTGCTGCGAAGCTGCTTTGCGGACTGGCGCATGGCGTCCACCGACACCACCGCCTTGTCCGTCGTGCGGATCGCCTCGGGCTCTGGAGCCACACCCTCCAGCGGCAACACCCGAATCCCCTGGACGGTGGACGCCAGCGTTCCCCCACGACAGCGCGTGCGGATGTGAGGCCACGTAGGACAGGACCTCGCGCGGGTGTTGGAAGGAACGCGTGGGCGCGAACGGGGCCCCCTCCATCACCGCTGGAGACTGGCCGCAGTACACACGCGGAGTACGGGCGGAGGTCACAGGGCACGCCTGCCCCCCCGCCACCCTTTTCGCGGTCAGGATGTGGAGCAAAGTCACTGCGAACCCGCCGCCGCGACAATAGACAGCCCTCCATGAAATTCCTCTTCTTTCCCATGCAGGCCCATGGCCACGTCAACCCGATGCTCCCGCTCATCCAGGAGCTGGTCTCCCGCGGGGACGAGGCCGTCGTCTACACGACGCGCGAGTTCGAGGCGGCGATCCGCAACACCGGGGCCTCGCTCCGGTTGCTGGATGACTCGCTCGCCATTCCTCCCTCCGTCGCGGGCCTGACCAGCGTGGGGAGCGGAGAGGCGATGAAGCACATGCTCCCGGTGCTTCTGGGCATCATGCGCCAGAGCCTGCGCGAGGCCCCCCGGGTGGTGGAGCAGGCCCGGGCGGAGCAGGCGGACTGCATCGTCTACGATCCGATGGCCTTCTGGGGCCGCGCCGCCGCCGCGAAGCTGCAACTGCCGGCGGCCATCTTCCAGACGAGCTTCGCACTGACCCACTCCCCCACGCTCCAGCGTGCGCTGCGCGCGAACATGAAGGGTCTTCCCTCCCCGCGCGCCCTGCTGGCCATTGTCCGGATGCTGTGGACCTCCGAGGTGCTTCATTGGCGCCATGGGCTGCCGCGCATGAGCCTCGGGTCGGCGTTCACGAGCGTCGAGGACCTGAATCTCATCCCCGTCACCCGGAAGTACCAGCCCGATGCCGAGGGCTTCGACGAGCGCTTCCTCTTCATGGGCCCCTCGGTGCTGCCGCGCAACGACCGGGGAGACTTCCCGCTGGAGCAGCTCGAGGGCAAGCCCGTGCTGCTCATCTCGCTGGGCACCACGCCCATGAACCTGCGGCCCGACTTCTACAAGGCCTGCTTCGAGGCCTTCCGCGACACCCGGTGGCAGGTGGTGATGGCCTGCGGCATGGGCCTGGACCCGGCCACGCTCGGACCGGCACCGTCCAACGTCCTCGTGCGCCAGCGCGTGCCCCAGCTCGAGGTGCTCGAGCGCGCCCGCGTCTTCCTCACCCACGGCGGCATGAACTCCACCATGGAGGGCCTCTGGCACGGCGTGCCGCTGGCCGTCTTCCCGCAGTTCGGGGATCAGCCGGTCAATGCCTCACGCGTGAGCGAGCTCGGGCTGGGCGTCACGCTCTCGGCCCAGCAGGCCCTGGACCCGAAGGAGCTGCGTGAAACCATCGAGCACCTCGACACGGACCCGGGCTACCGCGCGCGCCTCTCGGAGTACCAGAAGGAACTCCGGGAGGCGGGAGGGCACCGCCGCGCGGCGGATGCACTCCAGCGGTTCGCCGCCGCCCGCCGGGCCCCGCATCAGAATGCGGCCTGAGCTGGCGGCCGCATCCACTCCCCCTGGAGGGTGAAGGCGGCACGGGCGCGGATGTCTCGCGAGGAGCTTCCCACGAGCACCTCGAAACGGCCCGCCTCGGCGACCCAGGCGGCTCTCGCGTCATCGAAGTACGCGAGCGCCCGCATCCCGAGCGTCAGGGTGACGGTCTTCGTCTCGCCCGGAGCCAGCTCCACCTTGAGGAAGCCCTTCAGCTCTTTCTCGGGGCGCGGCAGGCTCGACTGCTCGTCGCGCACGTAGAGCTGCACCACCTCCTGCCCCGCGCGCTGCCCGGTGTTCGTCACGTCGAGCGTCACCGTCAGCGTGTCCTCCGGCTGAAGGGCCTCGGCGCTCAGCCGGAGATTCCCGTACGCGAAGGCCGTGTAGGACAGGCCAAAGCCAAACGGGAACAGCGGAGGGATGTGCTTCGTGTCGTGGTGGCGGTAGCCGACGAAGATGCCCTCGCCGTAGCGCACCCTGCCGTTCCCACCGGGGTAGTTGCCGTGGGCGGCGTTGTCCTCGAGCCGCACGGGAAAGGTCTGCGGAAGACGGCCGGAGGGCTCGGCGGCGCCGAAGAGCACATCGGCGATGGCGTTGCCGGCCTCCTGCCCGGGGTACCAGGCCTGCAGCACGCCCGCGACCTTGTCCAACCACGGCAGGGAGACGGGCGCGCCCGTCTGCAGCACCACCACGGTGTTGGGATTGGCGCTCGCCACGCGCTCGACCAGCTCGTTCTGGCGGCCCACCAGGTCCATGTGGGGACGATCCACCGCTTCCGTGTCCCACTCGCCGTTGTGGCCGACGAACACCAGGGCCACGTCACAGCCGGCGGCGAGCCGCACGGCGCGCTCGAGGTGCTCGTCGCCCAGCGGCCGGGTGACGCCCACACGCACGGCCCGGATCCCCTCCGCGGGGCTGGCGTACTCGATGGTCACGTCGTACGCACGGCCGGCCTGGAGGTCGAGCGTCCCGGTGGATTCATCGCTGCCACTCCCGAAGTAGGTGTCGCCCTGCTTCCACGAGCTCCAATTGTCCACGACGAGCCGCCCGTCCACGAGCAGACGGCTGAGGCCCGCGCTGACCAGGCCGAAGTGGTGCACACCGTCCTCGTCCGGCGTGAAGCGCGTGAAGAGGCGCGCGGAGAAGGTGTCGGCGTTGACGCCCGGTGCCGGCTCGTCGTTCCACATGACCTCCGCCTGGGCCAGGCCGGCGCCCGGTACCCCCTTGCCCGACAGGCCGCGGTTGTTGAAGTACTCGGCGGTGAGCGGCTCCTCGAGCACGGGCAGCAGCTTGTGGTTCGAGCAACCGAGCTCGTATCCGAGCACGACGCTCTCGCCGAGCTGAGCCTGGATGCCTTCGTAGGGACTGACGCGGTAGTGCGCGTTCACCTGCGCGCTGCCTCCGCCCATGATCCGCGCCGTCTTCGCATTCGGGCCGATGAGGGCCACCTTCTTCAGCCGCTTCGGGTCGAGCGGCAGCACCCCCTCGTTCTTGAGCAGCACGGTGCCTTCCGCGCCAGCGCGGCGGATGAGGGCGCGGTGCTCGGGCCGGTCGAGGGCCTGCTCCTCGGTGGGCGCGGGACGCTCGAAGGCGCCGACGCGGGTGAGGAGGCGCAGCATGCGCCGGGCGCTGTCCTGGATGGCCTCGGCGCGGACCTCGCCCGCCCGGACGGCCTCGAGCAGCTTCTGGCCCCGGTACTTCGCCGGGCCGGGCATCTCCAGGTCGAGGCCCGCGTTCAGGGACTCCGCCGTGGAGTGCGTGGCGAACCAGTCGGACATCAGCACGCCGTCGAAGCCCCACTCGTGCCTGAGGATGTCCGTCAGCAGGCGCCGGTTCTCGCTGGCGTACGTGCCATTCAACTTGTTGTAGGAGCACATGACGGCCCAGGTGCCCGCCTCCTTCACCGCCGCCTCGAAGGGCACGAGGTACAGCTCGCGCAGCGCACGCTCGTCGATGTCGGAGCTGATGGACATGCGCTCGAACTCCGATTCGTTGCCCACGTAGTGCTTCACGGTGGCGCCCACGCCCTGGCTCTGCACCCCCTGGATGTACGCGACGCAGACCCGGGCGGAGAGGAACGGGTCCTCCGAGTAGCACTCGAAGTTGCGGCCGTTCTGGGTGGAGCGGTGCAGGTTGATGGTGGGCGCGAGCAGCACCTGCGCGCCCTTGGATTGCGCTTCCTGGGCGAGCGCCTCGCCCACCCGCGTGACGAGCCCGGTGTTCCAGGTGGACGCGAGGGAGATGGCCACGGGGAAGGAGGCGGCTTTCACGCCGCCCACGAGGCTGCCGCCACCCCGTGCGCCGTTGGGGCCGTCACTGACCTTGAGGGAGGGAATGCCGAGCCGCTCCACGGGAACGGTCGTCCAGAAGGAGGCTCCGGCCAGGAGGGAGACCTGCTCCTCGAGGGACATGGCGCCCAGGAGCGTGTCGATGCGCTGCTCGTTCATGGTGGGCACGCTCATACTCCGGAATCAGCACGGCCGGGCCGCTGCTTCTGCGCAGTGCGTCAGAAAGAGGCTCGCGCGTGGACCGGCCCTGGATGGCTTTCGAGTCCGGGCCTGTGCCACTCTCACACCTCGGGCAACAGTCGCTCACGAGGTGTTGCATGCCCCCTGCCGCTGCGGCCTCGTCGCCGCACCCCGCCCCCCGGCGGATGCGTTACGCCCCCCTGGAAGGGCTGTTGCGGAGCCTCGACATCCACGAGCGCTCCGCGGAGATGAAGGAGATCGTCCGGCTGAGCGGTGGGACGGACTACGTGCCCTCGGAGATTTCGGTGGAGAACTTCGCCGAGGTGCTCCACTTCCTGGCGCGCACCCGCTTCGCGTCGTGGCCCACGTCCGAGGGGCTCTTCCGCGTGGGCTCGTGTCTCTTCGAGGGCTACCGCAAGACGCTGCTGGGGCAGATCCAGCTCGCCGCGCTGCACCTGCTCGGGCCGGAGCGCCTGATGCGCAAGGCTCCCGAGTTCGTGGGCCGCAGCAGCAACTTCGGCGTGCGTACGGTGGAGCAGCTCGGCCCGAGCCACTACCGGATGGATTTCCGCGGCGTGCCCCTGCCCGGCGACTACTACAACGGCATCCTCCATGCCGCCCTGCGCGCCACCGGGGTGAGCGAGCCCCAGACGCGCTGGGAGCAGACGGGCCCCGAGGACATGACCTTCGACGTGTGCTGGTAGCGTTCAGGCGAGGGAGAGGCCGGACGCCCGGGAGCGCAAAGCCTCTCCGGTACGACATTGTAGGTCGCCCCGCGCGTCCGGGCGTGATAGCCCCTGGGGTGTGAGCAATTCCTTCAAGACCCTTGGCCTTTCCCCTGAGTCACTCGGTGCGGTGCGGCGCGCCCGCTTCACCGCGCCCACCCCCATCCAGGCCCAGGCCATCCCCCCGGCGCTCGCCGGCCGCGATGTCATCGGCTGCGCGGCCACCGGCACCGGAAAGACAGCGGCCTACCTGTTGCCCCTCATCGAGCGCTCGGCCGGTGAGCAGGGCCCGGTGGGCCTGGTGCTCGCCCCCACGCGCGAGCTGGTGCAGCAGATCGCCGAGGAGGCCGCCTTCTTCGGCGAGCCGCGCGGTGTCACCCGGGCGGTGGTCATCGGCGGCACGGACATGAGCGCCCAGGTGGAGGCGCTCGGCCAGCGCCCCACCCTGGTGCTCGCCACCCCGGGCCGGCTGGCCGATCTCATCAAGAGCGGCACGGCGAACCTCTCGGCGGTGCGCATGCTCGTGCTGGACGAGGCGGACCGGATGCTGGAGATGGGCTTCCTGCCCGAGCTGCAGCAGATCCTCGCCGCCCTGCCCCGCGAGCGCCAGACGCTCCTCTTCTCCGCCACGCTCGGCCACAACGTGACGCTCTTCGCCCAGGAGCTGCTGCGCCGGCCCGTCAAGGTGGAAGTCACGCCCAGCGGCACCCCCGCCGCGCGCGCCGTGCAGCGGATGTACGAGGTCGACGCGGACGAGAAGTACCCGCTGCTGCTCAGCCTGCTCGCGAAGGATCAGCTCAGCGCACTCGTCTTCACCCGCACCCGCGAGCGCGCCGAGAAGGTGCAGGAGATCCTCAAGGCCGCGGGCCACAAGGCCTCCATCATCCACTCCGACCGGACGCAGGGACAGCGCCGCCAGGCGCTCGAGGGCTTCCGGCGGGGGCAATACCGCTGCCTGGTGGCCACCGACATCGCCTCGCGCGGGCTGGACGTGGAGGACGTGGGGCACGTCATCAACTTCGACCTGCCGCACTCGCCCGAGGACTACGTGCACCGGATCGGCCGCACGGCGCGGGCCGGGGCCAGCGGGCGTGCCTCGACCTTCGTCACCGAGCGGGACGAGGAGACGTTGCGCGCCATCGAGCGCATCATCCGCATGCCCGTGCCGCGCGCCGAGGTGCCGCGCACGGACCCCGTCTTCCGCGAGGAGATGGAGAGCTACCGGAGCGGGCAGGAAGAGGCGGCGGTGAAGAAGTCCGGGGCCATCCCGATTCCCCGCGCACCGGAGAAGGCCCGTGCCCGCCCCGCCCGCGCGAGCGGAGAGCGGAGCGAGGCCCGTGGTGCAGGCCCTCGTGGTGCGGGCCCTCGTGGTGCAGGCCCTCGTGGTGCAGGCCCCCGGCGTGAGGGGCAGGAGCGCCGCGGTGGGGACACCCGCCACCGGGAGGCTCCGGGCCGCGGCAGGGCTCCCGCCCGTGGGAAGGAGCGCGGGTCGGACAGGGAGG
>DASQMW010000274.1:0-9378 GCA_035645295.1 Archangium sp. | reverse complement strand
CTCCAGTTCCTGCACGGTGGTCTCCGGCGAGCGAAGCCGGGAGCGGAGGCCCGTCATGCCTCCGACTTCACCGAGCACCGGCTGTCCCAGGAAAGAGAGCCAGTGGACTCCATTCAACCTTGCTCCCATGTCCTCGGACGTGGTGTTGAGAGCCGAGATGTCCAGCCCCGGGTATGCGAAACACCAGTCCCGTATCTGGCGGGTCAACCCGAGGAGGTTTTCATTGTAATGGAAGCAAAGACCCGCATGCCCGGATTGGAAGGGCAGGCCTGCCCCCAGCTCAAGGGCCAGCTCGCGTACGCGAGTCGAGCCATGCTGCTCCAGATATTCCGTCGGAAGCCAGCAAGAGAGAGTGGTCAGCTCCGCAGGCGAAGCGACGTAGTCGGGCGAATCGAGCGGCCTGCCGCGATAATCGAATTCGTATCCGGTTGTCGCATCAGGCCTCACCGAAAGAATGAGCCGAGCACCTTCAGAATGAAGAATTTCTTGCCGGACGGCCCCCCAACCATGGTCGTCGAGTTCCTGCCAGTCGCCCGCAGGGTCTACGTACCCCCCCAGTGCGCCTGACGCAATAGCACGACGATAGGTTTCCATTGCATCCAGGGCCGCATGCATCACCTCACGATGCGAACGCCGCATGTAGAACGTGATGTTCACACTGTCCCGGATGACCAAGCGCCGCTCGCCTTCGAACTCACTGTAGTGCCGGATGTGTGGATAGCGGTTGTTCATCGAGTGATTCCGAGGACGGGGCTCACAATCGCAGGGGTCTCGGTACTGCCTAACGCGTCTTTGTACATCCTTCCCTGATCCTTGAACTGGTAGGGGTGCTTTGGCGGATACAGTCGCCACTGGGCGTTCAGGTCCTCTGCACATGGAAACTTGAAGTCGTAAACGGCCTGGACCTTCAGCGGATTTCCGGTCTCGTGAATCACGACGTCCGGCACCAGCGTTCCCAGGAGCAGGTGAAACCATCCCGCTTGGAGCCACTCCTCAACCTGTTCGCGGGAAATCAACCGGGTGAGTCGCGTCTTCAGGTCATACCCATAGCGTGGCTCCAGGCTGTAGTTGTCTGGTACGGCTTTCTCCAGTTCTTTTCGAGCGCAGTCCAGGGCAGCCTCGTGCTTGAGGCGCCCCAACTCCACGGCGAGCTTCACGTCCTGCTTCCAGGGATTCTTCACCTTTCCCTCACACTGCTCTCGCGTGGGCCGCTTGTTCGGGCCGAACATTTGCTCATTCACCAGGGTGTGGGCCTGTCTGGCACACTCCACCAGGATGGAGTCAACACGCTCGATATCCATCGCACTCAGCAACCGGAGCATGCCGGCAGAAGTGCGCGCCGCGCTCATCGCGCGAGCCAGCCATGGCAGCACGGCATCATCGGCCGTGGCGGCGTAGCACGCGGGGCTGCGCATGCAGGCGCTGGTCGCGGAGTCCATCGTCTGCGCGAAGTGCGAGGACTTGCCGTGTCGCGCCGGAGTCGCGGCGCCGCATCCGACCAGCATCAGGCCGGTCGTGAGCATCCACGCGCGCAGCCCACTCATTTGAATGGACCGCACGAATTGCCTCCATAGGGTAGCATCTGCCGACAGCACACGCGTCGTAGGGCCTGCGATTGCCACGTCCCAAGAGCCTATCTAGCCGAGGTGGCGAAGCGCAAGATGCAGCGCCACGAACTCGTCTAGCTCTCCTGGCTACGGCTGCTGCGGCTTCAGGCGAAACAGAAAACCCCGTGACACATTGCTGACGCCACGGGGCACGCTCTTCTCACTGGAGGCGGCGGAAATCGAACCCGTGGCCTCCGACGTGAGCGGCAGGTAACCCAGCCAGTGAGCACCTCCGGCTCGGAGTCCTTCTTGGGGATGGCCCGGTACTCGCGAGAGCTGACGACGCCCTACTCCGGCGCCCACATGAGCGCCAGGCACCTCAACACCTGCGTCAGCCTGGGCCTGAAACCCTCCGACAGGCCCGAGGCCACACGCCCACGTGCGACCGGAGCAGCATGCCCGAGCGGCCCTTCCGGACCGCTCCTCGGGTGCCCGCCCTTACCTCACTCCGAATATCCGTAGGCTTTCCACGGCCGCAGCGCTCCCAGCAACTTCGCGCACCGCAGTGCCTCGCAGACCTCCTCGGCCAGCCTCACATGCTCGGGGTTGCCGGCCGTGAAGCGGTCCGGCGTCAGCACCACCAGCGTGCCCAGTCCCTCCACCGGCTCCACCCTCACCGGCTCCGGCAGGGGCGGCACCTCGCCACGTCGACGGGAGAAATACATCATCCACCCCACGAAGGTGCCCGCCCGCGCGCGGCCCGACACCATGTCTCGATGATTGTCCGACGTGGCCACCGCCCACTCCGGTTCCCACGCCACCGCCATGCTCCTCAGCACTTCCTTCATCACCCCGGCGCTCACCACCCGCTCCGCCACCGGCCCGTAGGACGGCGGCTTCAGCAGGCACACCGCCGACGTCTGGCGTGACGCCGAGCCACACCGCAGGCTCACTCCCGTCACCTCGTCCCGGTGCTCGCCCGCCCAGGCCCACAGGCTCACCCCGTCCCCGGGCTCCTGCGCGTCCCGCCGGCCGAACATCCGCGTCAGGTTCGCCGCGTCCGGCTCGAAGGGCAGCAGCCGCGACGCCTCGAAGGACTCCGCGGCCTCGCACCACGTCGACCATGACGGGTCACACCGCCGCATGGAGCGGAAGAAGGTCTCCGCCCGCCGCGCACACGACTCGGCGGATTCCTTCCGGCCCAGCCAGTAGGCCCCTGCGTACCAGGTCTCGTTCATCGACTACCTCCCATGGACTTCCCACCGGCCCGACTCCACCGGGAACGTCCTACGTCTGTGACAGAACACACCAGGTCCCCACAACACCTTTCAACCTGCTAGGTTGAGGAAAATCCAGGAGACCTCCCACGGCCATGAGCGCGGATACCCCCCAGGTGAACCCGAACACGCTGCCCCCCGGTACGGTGGTGGGCGGCAGCTGGCGCCTCCTTGAGCGGCTCGGGGCCGGTGGCTTCGGCGTCGTCTACAAGGTGGAAGCCCTCAATGCCCCGGGCCGCTACTTCGCGCTCAAGCTGTCTCACCATCCCCATGAGCCCCGCTCCAAGCGCGAGCTCATCCTGCTGATGGACAAGGCCGTCCACCCGCATGTGGTGGCCGTCCACGCCTGGGGGCGCTGGCCGGACATCATCACCGGTCACTTCTTCTTCGTCATGGACTGGGTGCCCGGACCCGCCTTTCACCTCTGGGCCGACCTCCACAACCCCTCCTTCCAGCAGTTCGCGGACGCCGCGCGCCGCGTGTCCCTCATCCTGGATGCCCTGCACGCCACGGGCGTGCTGCACCGCGACCTCAAACCCGAGCACCTCCTCATGCGCGGTCCCCAGGGCGACCCGGTGCTCATCGACCTGGGCTCGGGCGACTACCCCGGCGCCCCCACGCTGACCACCGGCCCCCTGCCCCCAGGCACCCTCCACCTGCGCAGCCCCGAGTCCGTCCGCTTCCATCAGCGCCACTGGCGCCGCCTCGACGTCCGCTATGCCTTCGAGCCCACCGACGACCTCTATGCCCTGGGCGTCTGCTTCTACCGCGCCGCCACCGGCCACTACCCCTTCTCGCCCGAGTGGCCCCCGGACGTGCTGTGCGCGGCCATCGCTTCACAGCAGCCACCGGCGCCCTCCGCGGTGAATCCCCGCGTGCCGCCCGCGCTCGACGGCGTCATCCTGCGCCTGCTGGAGAAGGACCCCGAGCAGCGCTTCCAGACCGGCGCCCAGTTGCACCAGGCGCTGGTGACAGCCCTCAAGCAGCACCCGGGCGAAGCCTGGGAGACGCCCGTCTTCGAGTGGCATGACGCCCCGCACACCGCCGGGGAAGGCACCTCCGCCCGGGGTCACCGCACCCGCCGTCCGGAGTGGCCCACCCACACGCACCGGCCGCCCTCGGTGGCGCGAGCCAAGCTGCTGCGCCTGTGGGCGGAGCTGCTCGGGGTGCTGCGTCCGCCTCCGAGGCCCACGCCCCATGCCTCCCCCGGGAAGGCCGTGCTGGAGGGCAGGGCGCGCCGGGTGCACCCACACCGGAGGCAGCGGGCGCTACTGGCGACGGTGGGCCTCGTCCTGGTGACGGGCCTGGCGGGGCTGGGGGTTCGGGCATCGGGAGCATGGCGACACACTACCGCTCAGGTGAGGCATGAGGCAACCTCCTCAGTCGGTCAGAAACTGGCGAGCCTCACGGAGCTCCCCGACACTGGCCTGGCTGCGGTCCCGCCAGAGGCGAGGCCCACTCCCGCGGCCGCCACCCTTCCGGTGGCGCCTCCCCAGAAAGCCACTCCCGTGAAGAAGACTGACCTTGCCCCCAGGCCCCAGGCCTCGGAGGAGAAGCCCCAGACGCCCCGCGCCCGCTCCGTCGGCAACCTGGCCCGCACGGCCGCGGCCGCCGCCTGCACGGGACTCGCCTGCGCCAGTTCGCCCCCAGTGAGTCAGCCGGTCCTTCCGCCCGCGGAGGAGTGCACGGGCTTCGAGATAGCGATGATGAGGAAGCTGGGGATTGGCGGCGGAGACACCATCCTCGTCGAGCTCCTCAAGAACGGCCAGGCCGTCCCCATGACCATTCGTGAGGGGCCAGCCACTGTCTATCCGCTCCATTACGTAGGGGATATCGGCCCCGGGGCGCAGCTGGACGGATACGTCTACATCGGGAGCAAACGCATCTACGGCCGCTTCAGGGTGCTCCGCATGGGCGGGATGCAGTACCCGGTCTGCTTCGAGCTCTATGACGACGACACCAATCTGCGCGGCGCGCCACGAGAGGAAGGGGGGGATGACCGGACTGCCATGGTCTACTCCCGGGTGGAAATCCAGTCGGTCCACCACTTCGACCGTTTCGAGTGAGTCGCGGGGGAGCCTTCGTGTCCGTCCGGCCTCCCCTCTTGCGCCTCCTGCTCGTCATACTCCTGGCCCCCCCTGCCGCCGCGCAGGCGCCCATCGGTTCCGGCGGGAAACGCCTGGTCCGCCGCATTGAGCTGGGACCCACGCCATGCCCTCTCCTCCCGGAGATTGCCATCCGGCCGGGTACCGCCAGCCTCCTGCTGTTCGATTCGTCTCTTTCACGCGACGGGGTCGAACTGGACAAGCGGGAGCGCTTCGACCGTGTGGCCGTGGGCGAAGACACCCTGGCCCTCCTGCCCTCGAAGACACTCCATGAAGGAGAGCGCCTGCGGCTCACCGTGCGCTTCGTGGATGGCTCGGCGCCCGCCGAAGCCCGCTTCCTCCTCGTGGTGGTTCCAGGACCGGCGGACGTCGAGGTGGACATCGTCCGCTCCCCCCGCCCTTCCGAGCCCTCCTCGATGGAGTCCACCGGGATGGCGGACGAGCTCCAGCGGTTGAAGGACGAGAACACGCGACTCCGAGCGGAACGCAGTCTCGCCGGCCTGACCGGAGCCCTCGCGGCCCCATGGATGAAGAGCCAGGGCATCGTCGTCAGTCGAATCAAGAAGGCCCAGCCTCGCGTCGTGAGCCCGGAGATTCAGCAGGCAACGGCGTGGAGCTTCCGTGCGGCAACGAGAGTCGCGGTGGAGTTGACGACGACCTTCTCCCCCAGTGGGCGCCCCTGGTCCATCGGGGGCGCCGCCCTCATCGGCCCGGAGGGCCGCCAGCTGCCCATCGTACAGACGTGGCAATCCGGGCCTACGACGGGGGGCGCACCCGCGGTCCGCATCATCGTAGAAGCAGAGGCCGAGAGGACCGAGGCCCACGGCCTCCACAGCCTGGAGCTCCGGGAGGCAGGTGGAGACCGGATCCTCACGTTCAACCCAGTGACTTTTCCGGACCTGTAAACCCTGGCAGTCAACAGCCGCAAGGGGGGCGCGCCTCCGCCCCTGGCGGTGAGTGGCTCAGGCCTCCGCGCTCCAGCAGCGGTGCGCGGCTCGCGTTTCACGCACCGGTGCCATGGAGTTCTCACGCTCCGCTCCATGCATGACCGGAGGCGCCGCGCGGCACGCTCACCGCCGCGCTTCCGAGCACGTCATGCAATGACGTGCCTCGGGGACGGCGCGAAGGCGGTGGCGGCCGATGGCGCCACCACACCGGGCGCACCGGCCAAACTCCCCGCCAGCAATGCGTGCGAGCGCCTCCTCGATGGCGCGCAATTCCTGACGCTCCGAGTCGCTGAGCATGACCTCTTCGGCCTCCAGCGCCTCCGACGCGGAGGCGAGAGCGCGAGCCCGCAGGCGCTGGCTGCGCTGGCGCAGCGCTTCTTGGGCCTCACGGGCCAGCATGTCCATGTTCGCCTCCAACGGCCACCCGCGGCTTCCCTGTCGTGGCCACGCCTGGAGTCGTTGATCCAGGCCGAGGGGGCCATTTCAGGAAACGTGCCTCCCCATCCCGGGCCGGCCCCGAAGGGAACGAAGCGCAAGGCTTGCGCTGGCCCGAGGTGCCTTCTGCACCCCTTGCGCCTTCCTCCCACTCCGCCCCCACATCCGGGCGCGGAACGCCGCTTGCTCTCCCCCGCCTCCATGCAGACCCTCTCTGTCCGCCCGCCGCTGTCCTTCGCCCGCCAGGCCCTCCTGCCCAGGGAGCACGGCGCGTACTTCCAGCTCCTGCTGCCGCTGGCCACCGCACTCGCCGGCACCCGCCCGAGCACGCCCGCCCTCTGGCTCACCGTGGCGGCGGTCGCCTGCTTCTGGGTCCACGAGCCCCTGCTCCTGCTACTCGGGCACCGGGGCGCCCGCCGCCAGGAGGAGGACCGCGCCCTGGCCCGTCGCGGCTCATGGGTGCTGGGCGGGCTGGCCGCCTGTGCCTTGATGCTCGCCGTGCCGGGGCTGTCGCCGGGGGCCCGGCCCTACCTCGTGCTCCCGGGCATCCTGGGCGCGGAGGTGCTGATGATGGTCTGGGGCGGGCAGGAGCGCAGCCTCTCCGGCGAGGTGCTCGGGTCCCTGGCGCTCGGAGCCTGGGCGGTACCGGTGGCCGTCGCGGGGGAGCACACCCCGGGCGCGGCCCTGGCCCTCTGGGGCACCTTCGCGCTCGGGTTCGCGCTGGCCACGGTGGCGGTGCACGTCGTCATCCGAGCCCACAAGCCGCGCGCGGACCGCGCCCTGCTGCGCTCAGCGGGCCTTCTCGTCGTGGGCATCGGGCTCGCGGGCGGGCTCGCCTGGACGCTGACCGCGGGCCTGTCGCCGTGGCACGTAGTGGCGCTGCTGCCCACCCCGGGGGTGTCGCTCGTCGCGCTGGTCCTGCTGCCCGCGCCGCGCCACCTCAAGCGCCTCGGCTGGAGCTTCGCCGCCGCGAGCTGCGCCACCGCGGTGCTGCTCGGTGCGGGCCAGGTCTGACCGCGACGGTGTGAGCACCGGGTCACTTCTTCTTCCGCTGTTCCTCCGCATGCCACCGGGCGCGCTTCTCCACCGCGCGCAAGGTGTCCACCACTCCGGTCTTCTGGCCCATGCGGATCAGGAAGCCGGGGATGGAGCCGGCGGGGTCCACGGTGAACTTGTAGATGACGTAGGCCTTGCCTTCGCCGCGAGGCTCCACGCGCCAGCTCCCCTCGTTGAGTCGCAGGCGGACCGTGTCGCGGCGCCCGGGGATGGCGTCCGGCTGCGCCCACCACCGCTGGGCGAAGGCCCCAGTGCCATCCTCGGCCAGCTTCGACTCCTGCACCACGTGGCACACGAAGTCGCGCGAGGACACCACGGGCAGGTCCAGCTTCGTGTACGTCAGCCGCGCGCCGTCGGGCAGGGCCTCGAGGGTGCGCGACTCCCTCACGTACGGCATCCATTGCCGGAACACGTCCACGTCCGTCAGCACCGCCTGCACGTCTGAAGCGCTGGCGGCGAGCTCGCCCTCCGCCCACACGGCCCTGGCCTGGGTACCCGGCCGGGGCTGAACCTTCACCACGTACGGCTTCTCCACCACCGTCTCCCACGGCTCTTCCGCGCGGGACGTGCTGGTGACGAACAGCAACACTCCTGCCACGAAGGCGCTCCGGTTCCACAGCATCCGCATGCGTCCTTCCCTGGCGCCCCGACTGGCGAGACTCCTTTATCCCCCTTTTAACGGGCGAGCAAAGGCGGGCCCCCACGCCACGTCCGAAGGAGGCGACCGCCCCCTGGGCGCAGCCGCCCCCTTCTCAGGAGCGGTGGCGCGCGGCGACGCGGTAGAGCTGGGTGAGGGAGTAGTCCAGCAGCGACTGGCGGGAGCGCATGTACCGATGGGCGCGGAGCATGGGTAGCCAGACGCGGTTGCCCACGCGTACCTGCGCCTCCTCGAGCTTCTTGCGCGGAATCCACTGCCCGCCCAGGTTGCGCACCAGCACCTCGCCCAGGTACGCGCCCACGGCGAGCACCGCATGCTCGTCGATTTTCTCCCGCTCGAAGACCTCCGGGAAGTTCTCGAACCAGAACCGGGAGTCCACCTCCGTGAGCGACTCGGGAGTCTCCTTGAAGACCGAGGGCACGTTCGTGTGTAGGAGCGCCACGAGGTGCTCGGCGAGGGAGCTGTAGTGCTCGCGCACGCGATCCGGGCTCTCCACGTCCGAGGGCAGGGCGGAGTCGGTGGGGAGCCACTCCTCGGGCTCGGGCGGCTGGTACGCGTTGAGCTCGGCAATCCTGCGCTGGCGCTCGCCGATTGAGCTCTGATCCACCACGCGTGAGAGGAGCGGGGCCACATCCGGGTGGAAGCGGGGCTCCACGGGGGCGAGCTTGGCGCTGCGCTCGCGCAGAGTGCGCAGCACTACATCGAAGTCGAGGTCCGGCCGCAGGTGAGCGTGGGCGCGGGCCTGGGCCACACGCGCCTCGTCGCTGGCGAAGTCCGCGGCGGTAGGCCACGTCACCAGGAGGACGGAACCGTTGGGGAGCGCCTCCACCCGGTGCGCCGGCGTGGACAACATGCGCTCGCGGCCCACGGCCTCCACCCGCTTCGAGCCGAAGACGTTGAGCCAGGACACCTCATACACCGTGTCGAAGCCGTCTCGAATGGAGGTCTGCATGTCGCGACCGAAGTCGGGAGCGCCCGACAACTGGTCCTCAGCCAGGCTGTTTGCGTCAGCGTGGATGACCGGGTAGCGGCACGCCCACATGCAGACCATGTCCACGAACTGACGGCAGCGCTCCACGTCCGCAAAGACGGAGAGAGGCTGCACCTCCAGCAAGAATTTCAATCGGGTAGCGCGAGGCGGTAGCCAGAGCCAGAGTGACGAGTCCAGCGCAGGCAACGTCGTGCGATAGAGCCCGATGGACGTGCTGTCTTCGTCCCGCGCTTCTTCCAGACTCTTCCAGATGGCGGCACGGGAGTACTTGCGGCACCGCTTGCCCTCGACGACGTCCGGCATCCACCCACCCGCGCACTCCTCCAGCGACTGGAGGAAGGGCTCCAGCTCTCGGTCCAGTG
>DASQMW010000273.1:0-3416 GCA_035645295.1 Archangium sp. | reverse complement strand
CCCTGCGCTGGAGCGTGGCCGGTGGGCGTCCGGTGCCGCCCCGGGCGGAGAAGCCCCGGGAGGCGAAGCTCCACCGGCTGTTGGGGCCGGAGGCCTCCTGGGAGCGCGATGTGCCCACCTACGGAGGTCTGCGCTACCCGGGCGTGCTGCCCGGAGTGGAGCTGTGGTTCGAGGAGCGAACCGAGGGCGTGGAGTACGGCTTCCGGGCCGAGCGCGGGGCGGACTTGCGGCGGGTGGAGCTGGAGTACGACGGCGCGCGCGAGGTGCGGGTGGTGGAGGAGGGGCGGGCGCTGGAGGTGGACCTGGGCGAGGGCGTGCTGCGAGAGCAGGGATTGCACTGCGCGCAGGAGGGGGTGGACAGGGGGATGAAGGCGGTGGGCTGCCGCTTCGCGCACGCGCGGCCCGTGGGCCAGGACCGGTGGGCGTACGCCATCGAGGTGGACGTGGAGGAGCCCGAGCGTCCGGTGGTGGTGGACCCGCTCGTTCTCTGGAACACCTATCTGGGGGGCCGCGGTAGCTACAACGCGCTCCGGGCCATCCAGCAGAACAGCACGGGGGATGTCTTCATCGTCGGGACGACCGACACGCCTCCGCTCAGCCCGCCCCTGGATGTGAGCCGTGCTTTCGGCGGCCTGGGGGGCGTCTCCGATGTGCTCGTCGCCAGGTTCAACAGGGAGGGGGGGCTCATCTGGTCGGCGCTGCTCGGTGGTGGCGGGGGTGATCTCGGCATGGCGCTGGTCATGGGTGACTCGGATGAGCTGTACATCGCGGGCAGCACGGGTTCTCCGGACTTCCAGCGGCAGTTGCCCGATGGAGGTACGGCGAGCAGCCCCACCCTGGGGTTGGTGGATGGCTTCGTCGCCCGGCTCGATTCCAGCGGGACGCAGCTCGATTGGTTCGTGCGCCTGGGCGGCAACAACGTGGACTTCGTCAACGACCTGCTCCGGACGCCCGACCGCCAGTTGTACGTCATCGGGAATACCACCTCGACGAACATCCCGAACCTCAAGGGCGTCACGGATCCCACCATCCGGGGGGAGGAGGGATTCATCACCCGCCTCAACCCGGACGTGACGCCCACCGCGCCGCTCTGGACCGTGCTCGTCCAGGGGCCGGGGAACGAGTCCCTGTACGGTCTCGCGCACGACGGCTCCGGCGCGCTCTACGTCACGGGACGCACGGCCCCCGTGTCGGGGGGCTCCCAGGATGCGCTCGTCGCCGTCGTCAATGGGATTGGCACCCTCTCTCCCAGCATCGCGAAGCAGTTCTCCCTGGGCGGTGGCAGGTCCGACGAGGGACGTATCGTGCGCCTCGCGGGCCCCCCACGCAGCGGGAGGTGCAGGTGTTCGGGAGCACCGAGTCGACCGACTTCGCCGGTGGAGCCAGGGGCGGTGCCGATGTCTTCGTGGCGACGTTCCCGACCTATGCGTCCAACATCAACATGCCGCAACAGAAGCTGGGGCTGCTGGGCAGCACGGCGGGCATGGAATACCTCTGGAGCCTGACGGCCGATGGCGCTGGGCGGGTCTACATCGGTGGGAGGACCACCTCGCTGCTGGGCTTTCCCACCAGCACGGCATTCGATCCCTCCTACTCCGGGGGGGCGTGGGATGGGTTCGTGGCGAGGGTCAACCTCGATGCGCAGCCCGTGCTCGAGTGGGCTTCGTACGTCGGAGGAGAAGGGGAGGAGGACGTCTATGCGCTGCAGGTCGACAGACTGAACCCGGCGCGGCTGCTCATCGGCGGCGTCACCAGCTCGACGGAGCTGATGTATTCGGACGCGGGCTATGACACGACCCCGAATCTCGACTCCCCCAAGGAGATGTTCCTGATGACGGTGGACCTGGATGCGCCGACGCCGGTGCCACCCGGGCCCGACGGGGGAACACCGCCGCCGGACGGGGGAACACCGCCGCCGGACGGAGGGGGGACGCCCGCGCCGGACGCCGGGGAGCCGGGGCCGATGCGGTCCCCGGTGGGCTGGTCCTGTGATTCAAGCACCAGCGGCGATGCGCCGACGGCGCTCGCGCTCACCGCGCTGGCCGTGCTGGTGCTGCTCGTCTCCCGCCGCCGGAGGCTGCGCGCCTGACGGATACCGGCTCCGGTCTCCCGGGAGCGCTTTTCACGAACTTGTCCAACAGTTGGACAAGTTCATGCGTTCCGGCACCGGGCGGGCGGCCCTGCCCGGCATTAACCTCCTCGCCGCGCGGAGGAGGCAGGCACATGGCGAATGCGACGGGCACGGCGCTCGTGACGGGTGGCAATCGGGGGATTGGGCTCGAAGTCTGCCGGCAACTGGGCCGGCTCGGCATGCGGGTGCTGCTCACGGCCCGGGACATCGCCGAGGGCGCGAAGGCCACCGCGTCCCTGCACGCCGAGGGGTTGGACGTCACCTTCGAGCCGCTCGACGTCACGTCCCAGGAGAGCCTCCACCAGCTGGTGGACCGGCTCGAGCGCCAGGACACGCGGCTCGCGGCGCTCGTCAACAACGCGGGCCTCGCCATGGAGGGCTTCGACGAGAACGTCGCCGAGCGGACCGTCGCCGTGAACTTCTTCGGAGCGCTGCACGTCACCGAGCGCCTGTTGCCGCTGATGGAGGAGCACGGCCGCATCGTCATGGTGTCGAGCGGGGTGGGGGCTCTGGAGGGGCTGTCCCCCGCGCTCCGCCAGCGCTTCGACCCGCCCCCGCCCAAGGAGGAGCTCGTTGCGCTGCTGCGGACCTTCGTCGACGACGTACGGAGCGGCCAGTACGCGCAGCGGGGCTGGCCGGGCTCGGCCTACCGGGCCTCGAAGATGGGACTCAACGCGCTGACGCGCCTGCTCGCGGAGGAGCTGAAGCCGCGTCACATGCTCGTCAACGCCGTCTGCCCCGGCTGGGTGAAGACGCGCATGGGCGGAGCACACGCGCCGCGAGGGGTGGAGGAGGGCGCGGACACGATTGTATGGGCTGCAACTCTTCCTCCGGACGGGCCCTCGGGCGGGTTCTTCCGCAACCGCCGATCCATTCCCTGGTAGTCAGCCGCGTGAGAGCGCCGCCGTCCGTGGTTTGTCGGAGGCGCTCTCACTCCAGCGGAACGCCGCCGCCATGTCAGCACGGGTGGGTAGGCTCTTCCCTCGGAAAACCCGCCTGCCCGCCTGCCCGTTTTTCTCACGAAGCGAACACTGGACCACAGATTGGGTAACGCTTTGCCGCCTGGTGGAAGGCCGGGCGCCCAGGAGGGCGATTCCCGTGGAGTGTCTCCCTTGCCGCCCCCCAATCCCCCTCCCATAATGGCCCTCACTTTTCCCGGAGAGCACGTGCAGGTCCACCGAGCCAGAACACTCTTGGCCGTGACGGTCGCCATTTTCGTCACGCTTCCGCGCGTCGGAGTCGCCGCGCCGGACGACAAGAAGCGCGCTGAGCGCGAGGCCCTCAA
>DASQMW010000272.1:0-5108 GCA_035645295.1 Archangium sp. | reverse complement strand
GTAAGCCGCTGGCGACGCTCGCCGCTGCTCTCGCCCTGGCCGCCTGTGGTCAGGAGGAGCTCTCCCAGACCGCCCCCGCCGTCACCGAGGACGCCCGTACCCCCGCCCAGCGCGAGGCCGAGCGCACCCCGTACCAGCTGGAGGCGGCCTTCGCGAAGGCCGGCGCGGACTTCGGCGTTCCGGCCGACCTGCTCAAGGGCATCTCCTACACCGAGACCCGGTGGGAGATGATCCAGGGCCAGGTGGAGTTCGAGGGCATGCCGGCGGCGTACGGCCTGATGGCCCTGCGCGGCGAGAAGCTCTCCGAGGGCGCGCGCCTGGCCGGCGTGTCCGAGGAGGCGGTGCGCACCCAGCCCGAGGCCAACATCCGGGCCGCCGCGGCGCTGCTGTCCTCCTACGCGGCCGAGCTGAAGCTGGACCGTGCGGACCTGGGCGCGTGGGCCCCGGCCGCCGCGAAGTACAGCGGCATCGACAACGCCGAGGCGCAGGCCCAGTACATCCACCAGGGCGTGTATGACGTGATTCGCCAGGGCGCGGTGGCCCAGACGCCCGCGGGCGACCTGGCCGTGGCGCTGATGCCCACCCAGGTGCAGGCGAAGTTCGCCTCGCCCGGCGTGGTGCGCTCGATGAGCGCGGACTACGCTCCCGCCATCTGGCGTCCCTCGCCCAACTACAACTCGCGTCCGGCGGGCACGGACGTGTCCATGGTCATCATCCACACCTGCGAGGGCTCCTACTCGAGCTGCTGGAGCTGGCTGACCAACCCCTCCTCCAGCGTGAGCGCGCACTACGTGGTGAACGAGAGCGGCTCGGAGATCTCCCAGCTGGTGCTCGAGTCCAACCGCGGCTGGCACGTGGGCGCCTCCTACGACTGCAGCCTCAACGGCAGCGTGATGTGCGGCCTCAACGGCTCGTCGGTGAACAACTTCTCGGTGGGCATCGAGCACGGTGGCTCGGCCAGCCAGTCGTCCTTCCCGGCCGGGCAGATCGACGCGTCGGCGAAGCTGACGTGCGACATCACCAAGGGCCAGGGCATCATCCGCGACAGCTACCACATCGTGGCGCACGGCCGGCTGCAGCCCGCCACCCGCACGGACCCGGGTCCCAACTGGCCGTGGAGCACGTACATCAGCAAGATCAAGTCCTACTGCGGTGATGTCACCAGCACGGGCCTCGTCATCGACACCAACCAGGCCAACAACGACACCTCCAAGGGCTACGTCGAGGTGACGGGCACCAGCTGGGCCTCGTCCTCGAACGTGGCGGGCTACTACGGCTCGGGCTACTACGCCGCGCCCACGGAGGCAGTGTCGGAGCCGGTGACGTTCTACTTCTACCTGCCCGCGGCGGCCACCAAGACGATCGACGCCTGGTGGACCTCGGCGACGGACCGCTCGACGACCGCGCCCTTCATCATCACCAACGCGAGCGGCACCCGGCTGGCCACGGTGAACGTGAACCAGCAGATCAACGGCGGCCGTTGGAACACGCTCGGCTCGTGGAGCTTCCCGGCCGGCTGGAACAAGGTGCAGCTGAGCCGCTGGACCACGGCGGGCTACTACGTCATCGCGGACGCTGTGCAGGTGCGGTAATGATGTGACGTGATGACTCGGGACTTCGCGAAACAGACGTGGCGGGGTGGGGTGCGGCGGTTGGCCGTGCTCGCCCTGCTCGGGGCCGGATGCAAGGCGGGCACGTGTGGCTCGGGTGCATCTGGCTCCGGGCCCCTCTCCGAGGAAGAGCGGAGGGGGATGCCGGGAGTGATTGCCTTCGTATCGGAGCGTGCGCCCCAGAAGGATGTCTGGCTGGTGCGGCCCGCCACGGGTGAGCAGACGCAGCTGACGCGAGGTCCCGAGGATGAGTACCCCGGCGCGCCGTCTCCGGATGGCGCGTCGTTGTTGGTGGTGGCGGCGGCGGAGATCCAGGGGCTGCACGTGGAGCAGTTGAGGCTGGCGCCGCTGGACGGTGGACCGGTGGTGATGCTGGCGCCGCCGCGGGGCCGGGCGCGCAACCCGAGCTGGTCGCCGGACGGAAGCTGGTTCGTGGCCGAGTCGGACGCGCAGAGCTTCAGTGACGTGGTGAAGCAGGCGCCGCGCGCGGACGCGGAGGTGGCGCGGCTGACGCAGGCGCCCGAGGGCAACTTCGAGCCGAGCGTGTCTCCGGACGGGACGCAGGTGGCGTTCGTGTCCAGCCGCACGGGAGATCCGGAAATCTACGTGATGAAGGCGGACGGGACGGACGTGCGCCGGCTGACGTCCTTCCACAAGGAGGACATGGCGCCGAAGTGGAGCCCGGACGGGAAGTGGATTGCGTTCCTGAGCGACCGGGAAGGGCGGGTGCGGGTGTTCGTGGTGAAGCCGGACGGGACGGAGCTGCGGGCGGTGTCCGGGAGCCAGGCGACGGGCGAGGAGCGGGAGCCGGCGTGGAGCCGGGACGGGAAGAAGCTGGCCTTCGTGGGACGGGCGAAGGACCAGAAGTCGCGCATCTGGGTGGCGGACATGGCGGGCGGGGAGCCGGTGGCGCTGACGGATGGGAAGAGCACGGATGACCAGCCGGAGTGGAGTCCGGATGGGAAGTACCTGGCGTTCGCCTCGGAGCGCACGGGAGACGTGGAGCTGTTCCTGATGAGGGCGGACGGGAGCGGCCAGACGCAGTTGACGAATACGAAGGGCGCGGACTGGTTGCCGCGCTGGTTCGTGCCGAAGAATCCCCTGCCCGCGGGGCCGGGAGCGGGCCGGGCCCAGGGCACCTGAGTCCCAGCCACCCTCGCGAATCCCTCTCGCAATCACCCCTCTCCCCTCGGGAGAGGGACGGGGTGAGGGTATCCGTCCCCCGGGTTCCCCCCTGAAGAAGACCCCCGGGTCATGAGCCCACCAGGAGCTCCCCGGGGACACCTTGCCATTCCCATGAACGGACCGCAGACTACCTGACCTGAGACGTCAGGCCCTCCGCTATACTGAGCAGGTTCGGTGAGGGAGAGGCCAGGGGGCCTGTCCGGGAGGGGAGGTGCGGGGGAATGGGACGAGGGAAGGCCGCCCTGAGGAGGGAGTACGAGGCGCTGAAGCGGGGTCAGCCTGAGGGACAGGCGCGGGGACGCCGGCTCGAGGCACTCGTCTACGGGCTGCTGGAGTCCGAGTCATTGCACCCCCGGCGCAACAGCCGGCCACCCGGGGAGGAGATCGACATCTCCTTCACGGATGGACACCGGCACTTCCTGCTGGAGGCCCGGTGGAGGGCGCGGGTGTCGGTGGGGGACGTGTTTGCCTTCCGGGGAAAGCTCGAGGGCAAGCTGGCGGGGACGCTCGGGGTCTTCCTCTACCTCGGGGCGGAGTTCAGCACGGGGGCCATCCGGGCCCTGACCTGGGGCAAGGGCATCAACATCTTGCTGTTCAGCGAGCACGACCTGGATGACGCGCTGTCTCCCGCGCGCTCGTTCCGCGAAGTCCTCGAACTGAAGCTCCGGTACGCGGTGAGTTACGGGCAGTGCCATACGACTTATAGGTCGATCAGGGACATTTGGGGGCAGCCATGAGGAAACCGGTGAAGCACCCGGCACAGCGGAAGATTGCCTTCTTCGTCGATGGGGACAAAGAGAAGCTGCTGGTGGAAGCACTGGCGCGAAAGGTGATTGAGCGGCATTGCCCCACCCGCGAGCCCATCCTCGCGACCATCCGGCTCGCGGGCACTCCTCGCGAAGGCCTCTATTCCCTGGTGGAGGTGATGCTCACCAAGGACTACCAGCGGTTCTTCATCCTCTTCAACACGGGCTCCACCAGCAGACGGCGCATCTCCCTCATGGCCGGTGAGATCCACGAGCCGCTCGTCCGGGTGCGATTGGAAGACAAGGTGTCCCTCATCCCCCTGGTGCCCTCGATCGAAACCTGGGTGCTCGCGGACGAGGAGGCGCTCACGCGGGCCGCGGGGAAGCGCTGGACCGGCGAAGTGCCCCAGGAGCGGAGCCGGCCCGAGGACATCCTGCGGGAGCTGCTCGGAGGGTGGGGTCCCCGGGAGCAGAAGCGGGTGGCGCGCTACCTGGACCCCGAGCGGATCCGTGCCAGGGACAAGAGCTTCGATGCCTTCGCCCGGGCGCTTCAGCTGGCGCTCGGGGCTCGCGCCAGTCCCTCGTCCGAGGCGCAGGAACCCGCGTTCACGTGAGGGGCAGGGCCAGCCGCTGGAAGCGCTCCATGAAGCGCCCGTCGATGAAGTCCTTCAACCGCCACATGGAGCGGCCATGGAAGGCCAGTCCCTTCCACGCGCCCACCGCCGTGCCGTCTCCCGCGTTGAGCAGCGAGAGGAAGCCGGATTGGGCCCGGTAGGGCCTCGGTGTGCCCGTGCCCGTGAGGAAGACGTGCAGGTTGTGCCGCAGCACCAGCCCCTGTCTCACCGCGTACACGCCGGCCTTTGGCACGTGTTGTCCGCTGAGGAAGCCCGCGCAATCTCCCGCCGCGAAGAGTCCCGGGTGCGAGGGGCTCTCCAGTGTGTCCCCCACCGCGAGGTAGCCCTGTGCATCCACGGCCGCGCCGCTCGCGGTGAAGAGCTCCGGCGCCCGCGCTCCCGTCGCCCACACGCACGTGCCGAAGGTGAGCCGCTCGCCCGAGTCCAGGTGTGCCACGCCCGCTTCCAGTGCCGTCACCCGGGACTCCAGACGCAGGTGGATGCCCCGGCGCTCCAGCAGTCCACGCACCTGGCGCGCGGCCGCGCGGGAGGCCCCCCGGGGCACCTGGTCCCCGTCCTCGAGCAGCACCGTGGGCCGGCCCGTGCGCGCCTGGAGGCACAGCGCCAGCTCCACGCCCGCCGCGCCACCTCCCACCACCAGCAGCGGCCCTGCCTCCTGGCGCGACGCGAGACGGGAGAGGGCCCCTTCCAACGGCTTGAGAGACACCGCGTGCTCGTGCACCCCGGGCACCGAGTCGCCCGCGGGCAGTGAGCCGATGTCGAAGCTCGCCGCGTCGTACGTCAGCGTCCGCCCGTCTCCCAGCCGGAGCTCGCGCCGGTCCGCGTCCAGGCCCGTGACACCGCCCGGCTCCAGCCGGGCCCCGGCCGCTCGCGCCAGGGCCTCCAGGTCGAAGCTCAGCGCCTCCAGCGCGTACTGCCCCGCCAGGTAGCCC
>DASQMW010000271.1:0-7626 GCA_035645295.1 Archangium sp. | reverse complement strand
ATGGCCAGCACCACGTAGTGGCCGGCCACGACGTCCTGGTGAAGCTGGGTGTAATGGTCATCGAGCATGGCATTGCCGGCCTCGATGGTCAGCTTGCCCTCCCCCTCCATGGCATCGCGGGCGTTGATCGCCAGGTTCAGGATGACGTTCTCGAGCTGGTTGGGATCGGCGAGCGTGTTCCAGAGGCCACCGGCGATGACGGTCTCGATCTCGATGCCTTCACCCAGGGCACGCCGCAGCAGGTCTCCCATGCCCCGCATCAGCCGGCCCAGATTGATGACCACGGGATCCAGCGGCTGCCGCCGCGCGAACGCGAGCAACTGGGCCGCGAGCCTGGCGCCGCGCTCGACGGCGCCAACGGCCGTCTCCAGGCGCCGCTGGGCCCGCTCGTTGCCAACGATGTCCCGCTGCAGGAGCTGGAGATTGCCGCCGATGACCTGGAGCAGGTTGTTGAAATCGTGCGCCACGCCACCGGTGAGATTGCCCACGGCCTCCATCTTCTGGGACTGCCGCAACGCGACCTCGGTCTGGCGCCGCTCGGCCTCGCTCTCCCGGAGGGCCCGGGTGCGCTCGCGGACCAGCTCCTCAAGGTGCTCGCGATGCTTGCGAAGCTCGTCCTGGGCGCGCTTCTGCTCGGTGACGTCGTGGCCCTGGCAGAAGATGCCCGAGACCGTCCCATCGGGCTCGACGACGGGCTGGTACACGAAATCCACATACACGGCCGTGAGCGGCGCACCGGGCTCCCGCTGCACCAGCAGTTGCTGTCCGCGGCCGACGACCGGCTCTCCCGTCGCGAAGACCCGATCGAGCAGCTCGAAGAAGCCCTGCCCCTCCACCTCGGGAAGGGCCTGGCGGACCGACTTGCCGAGGATCTCCCGATGGCCGACGATCTGGTAGTAGGCCGGGTTGACCAGCTCGAAGACGTGCTCGCGCCCCCGCAGGAACGCCACGAAGCCCGGGGCCTGTTCGAACAGCCGGCGGAGGAGCCGGCGCTCGTTATCGAGAAGCTTGTTGGTCTCCTGAACGAGGTGCGCGCGGTGGAGGACGCCTGCCTCCATCCGCTCCAGGGCTGCATCCGGGTCCCGGGATGCTTGTACGGCTCTCACGGTCTGCTGGAGCCGGTACAGTTCGGTCACATCCACGGTGTGTTGGAGGATGAAGGCCACCTCACCCCGTGCATCGAGGATGGGCATGTGGGTGGCACTCCAGTAGCGCTCCTGGATGACCACGCCTTGCGCGGTCTGGAACGGGACCCGGTAGGGAATCAGCGCCAGGGTATCCGGCACCCGCTCGGCGAGGACCCGCTCGAACGACGCCCGCAGCAGGCGGGCACTGGCGTTCTGGGGATCCTCGGGATCATGGGGGAACGCATCGAAGAGATAGCGCCCCAGGAGATCCTCGAGCCGGCTCGCCGTGACCCGGAGGTAGGCCTCGTTGGCGGTGACGTAACGCAGCTCGCGATCCAACACCATGTAGGGGTTGGGGGTGAGGCTGAAGAGCGCCTTGAAATCGATGGTGTCGGACATGGTTGAGCGCGACTCGGCCGCGAGAAGCTAGCTACCCCAACAATCGCAGGTCCAGGATTCAATCTTCTCTGGTGTGCACCCCGGTATGAGGAGAAGTTCACAGCGCTAGAGGGGCCCCTCGGACCCCCGCCACCGCTTGACCCTCCGGCTGCTCACGCCGGTTCGAGCAGCCGCGAGAAGGCCCGCGCGGCCTCCGCGTCCTCGAGGCTCGCGAGCCCCTCGCCGACCATCGCCGCCGAGGCCACGTAGGGCCACATCTGGAAGAGGTTGCGGTGCCGCCAGAGGCGCGCGGTGCGAGCGAGGAACTCGCCCCGGCTGAAATCGCGGTGAGCCACTGGGAACACCCCTTCGTGAGAAACCGGGTCGAAAGGGTGACCGTAGTGGCTCGCCGCGCCGTTCCCTAGCGCCGACTACTGGCCGACGTCGAACTCCCCCGCGCGCAGCAGGCCGTCGATGGCGGGCGTCACCTCGGCGGCCGCCAGCTCGGAAGCGCGGACCGCCGGCATGCGGATGTCCAGGCCCTTGGCGAGGCGGTGGTACAGGGTATTGGTGCCCAGCGAGTAGAGCTGCAGCCCGCGCAGCGAGTAGGTGCCGTCGAGCTTGGACAGGCCCGCGTGGCCCGCCTCGAAGCGCAGCGTCAGGGTGTGCGTGCCCGCGCCGAGCAGGTCCGTCACCTGCGCCTCGGCCACCGGCCGCTCCACGCCCTGGGCATCCGTCGCCACGAGCGTGCCCGTCACCTCGTACCGGTCGAGCGCCTGGCTCTCGAGCACCACATCCAGCTCGAGCGCCGTCACCTTGCCGCCTGCCTCACGCACCAGCCGCGTCTTGCCCGCCGAGGCGATGCGGGCCGTGGGCACCGCGAAGCCGAACGCCGTCTGCCCCAGCCGGTCGAAGTCCTGCCCACCGGCGTTGCCCACCGCGCGGACCTCGAGCACCCACGCGCCCGGCTCGTCGCGCTCGTCCATCACGCGCGACACCATGGCGCGGTACTCGTTGCCCGCCTTCACCACGGGCACCGTGCGGACGCGCTCGAAGCGCGGGTTGTACAGCGAGGCCTCGTAGCGCACGTGCTTCACCGGCTCCGCCGACGTCACGCCCACCGTCACGTAGCCGTCGCTGCCCGGGAAGAGCTGCATGGCCGAGGCCGTGAGCGACAGCTCGATGGAGGACGAGGGCTCGCGCACCTCGATGGCCAGGCCCAGCTCGGCCGCCTTGCGCCCCACCCGGACCTTGTAGAGGCCGCGGGTGTTCTTGGCGTCCATGCGCAGCAGGGAGATGGGCCGGGAGATGCCATCGGCCTTCATGCGCTCGGCGTCCATGCCCAGCGCGGCGTGGGCCGCACGCGACGCCCGCTGGTCCGCGCGGGCACCCTGGGGATCGAAGAGCGCCACGTCGTGCAGCGCCTCCTCGCCCAGCTTGGGGTTGTTGCTCTTGGGGATGAACATCACCCACGCCTCCTCGGGCGCGGTGATGGGCAGCTGCACCTCGGTGGGAGCCGAGCCCGGCGCCACGTGCAGCACGGTGGACTTGGAGCGGCGCGTCTCGGGGGCGAGCGGCGCCGCCAGCGGCAGCTTGGGCGAGGCAGGGTTGGACACCGAGACGAGGCCCTTGCCGAGGGCCTCGGTGGCATCGCGCGCGTACAGCTTGCCCGGGGCGACATCACCCGGGGCGAGCGGGGCGCCCGAGGCGCTGCGCAGGGTGGAGGACACGTGGGGCTCCTGGGTGAAACCCCCGAGGAGGAGGACGGCCAGCGAGAGGCCGGCGGACTGAAGGATGGAACGGTGCAGGGTCATGGTCGTTCTCTCTCTGGGCTTCTAGTGAAGCGCCTCGACGACGGAGTAGTTGTGGATGCCGTAGTAGGTGTCCCAGGACAGGGCACCGCAGAAGTTGGAGCCGCCCGGAGGCGCCTGCACGCAGTCATTGGCGCCCGTCGAGCCGGTGGTGGCATCGAAGCCATACTTGGCCACGAGGCATGCGTCGCAGATGCCGTCGCCGTGCCACGAGTCGGGGCAGACCTCGGTCCAGGTCTGGTAGTAGGCGGGGTTGATGTACGGGTTCCAGCTCGCCGTGCTGGGAATCCGGTAGCTGCTCGAGTAGCCGTAGGCGATGAGGCAGTCGGGCTCGACCTGGCCGTTGTTGAGCTGGGTGGTGGTGCAGCCGTACTTCCACACCGTGTTGCGGGTCATGTAGTCATAGGCATAGCCGGACGCGTAGTTGTTGCAGGCCTGGCCGGCGGCCGACACGGGCGTCTCGGCGGAGTACGTCTGCTGCGAGGGCGCGGGGATGGGGGCGTTGGCCACCTTCTGCGCGATGAGGTTGCCGCTGTTGTGGCAGCTGCGGCGCGACTGGTGGTGGTTCAGGCGGCCGTCGTCGATGATGATATTGCCGAAGTAGCCGGAGCTGTCATTGCCGATGAAGCCGTCCGTCCCGGCGTTGAAGCTGCCCCAGCCGAGCAGCGCCGCCGCCTTGAGGCCGATGGCGTACATGTAGCCAGCGCAGTGCGCGTCGCTGGAGAAGAGGTTGGCGTAGACGCGGTTGCCGCGCACCACGGAGATGGGCTTGCCGCCCACCGAGGTGGCGCCGTAGGTGCCGCCAAAGGTGCCGTTCGAGTTGTACACGCGCATGTTGTCCGTGCGCTGCTGCACGACGGCCGGGTTGTTGTAGCTGCCACCGCCGAAGAACTCGACGACGCTGTTGGCGATGTTGAGGAACGAGCCGCTCGTCGTCACCTGGTCCGCCAGCGGCGTGCCCGTCAGGTCCGGCGCCGAGAAGATGACCTGGGAGATCTTGCTGGTGACCTGGTTGGCGGCGTAGCCCTTGGCGCTCACCGCACCGGTGTGGGCGAGCATGTAGCGCAGCGGGCTCGAGCCGTTCGAGTGCGTGATGACGGTGTAGCTGGTGATGCCGTTGGCGCTCGCCCACGGGACGATCTGATCCACGATGGCGCCCCAGCTGCACTGGCTGAAGCCCGCGCAGCTCGCGCCGGGATAGCCGACGATGAGGTAGGGCCGGCCGTTGCGCATCGTGTCAATGGACTTCTGGGTCCAGTAGCCGGTGGTGGCCGAGCTCACGGACTGATCGCCGGTGCCGTGAACGAAGACCACGCCAGCGGTGGCGTGGGCCTCGCCACTCACACCGAGCAGCACAGCGCAGGCGGCCACGAGGGCCAGACCTGCGGACCTGGGAAACAAGTGCATGGAAAACCTCCTGGAGGCGGGGGAAGGAGCCTCTCACAGTGGTCGGGAGCAACAGGTTGTAACAGAAAGCCAGGAAGGCTGTCTCCTGAGCGGACAGGCACGAGAAGTGGGGAGGAGCCGCGGGGTATGAGATGCTATGCGTCAAAGGCCCGGACCCCCTCCTTGGACTCTCTGCTGAAGCTCGGCTTTGTCGTGTTGGTGCTCTCTGTCGGCGTGGTGCGCGCCGCGGAGCCGCCCTCCGAGGAGCAGGTGCGCGCGGAGCTCGACCGGCAGCTGAGTGAGATGGTCAACACTCCTGCGCCGGAGCTGCGGCTGCGCTTCATCGGTCTGGACCCCGCGGACTACCGGCTCGTCGAGGTCCACTTCACGCTGGATGGGCAGCCGCTGCCGGCGCCCCCGGTGGAGCAGCTCGGCTCGCCTGGACCGCATGTGCTGTTGACGCGGCAGGTCGAGGACGGCCCGCACACGCTGGTGTCCAACGTCGTCTACATGGATGCCTCGTGGAACATGTTCAGCCCGACGTCGGGCCTGCTGTGGAACGTGACCTCCACGCTCAACTTCCAGACGCAGCGCGGGCTGCGCGTGGACGTGACGGCCACCACGGTGCTGGTGCCGGAGGCGAAGGACCCGCGGCTGAAGGTGAAGCTGTCGCACGGCATCACGGCGGAGATGATCGCGAAGCTCGAGGAGGTCGCGCTTCCCGAGTTGCCTCCACCTCCGAAGGCCAATGCACCGGACGCGGGCGTGGCGCTCGCCCAGGGCGCCCAGGCCCCGGAGCCCCCGAAGGCCACGCTCACGCCGGAGCCTCCGCCCGCGGCCACGGCGCAGAAGGCGCGGCTGCTGGTGCGGGCGCTGGCGAGCCGCAAACCCGTGGCGGCCACGCTCTCGGTGCGCGGAGCCAGCACCCAACAGGTGGCACTGAAGAAGGGAGCCCGGGCGCCCGTACAGGTGGAGATGGCACCGGGCGACTACGCGGTGGACATCATCGCCCCCGGCTTCCTCGCGCAGACGCGCCGGGTACGGCTCGCGGAAGGCAATGCACAACCGCTGGACTTCACGCTGGTGCCTGCGCCGAAGAAGAAGCTCGTGAAGGTGAACAACGGCCGGGTGGAGCTGCTCAACCCCCTGCGCTTTCCCGAGGGCAAGGCGGCTCCCCTGCCGGACCCCAGCCTCCCGCAGCTCGTGGACCTGCTCGTGCGCGCCCCCACGCAGCGCCTGCGCATCGAGGGCCACACCCACAACCAGGAAGGCGACGAGGGCGCGCGCAAGCAACTCACCGAGGCGCGGGCCCGCGCGGTGGCGGAGTTGCTCGTGAACGCGGGGGTGGACCCGTCACGGATCGAAACGGAGGGCCTCGGCGACACCCGGCCGAAGGCGCCCAACTTCACCGCCCGCGGCCGGGAGCTCAACCGGCGCGTGGAGCTGCTGCTGCTCGAGCGTTAGGCCAGGCGGATCAGCGTGAGCACGTAGAGGGCCACCACGGCCATCATCGCCAGCTTCCAGCTCTGGCTGCGGAGGGTGGGCTTGTCCGTCACGTAGAAGACGGCATGGGCGATGCGGAACACGACGAACAGCCCCGCCAGCAGGTTGATGCGCTCGTGGGGGACGCCGGCCAACCAGGACAGGACGACGGCGGCGGCGAACGGAGGGAAGGCCTCGAAGGCATTGAGCTGGGCGAAGTGGGCCCGCCTGTGCCAGCCGGTGAGGCCCTCGTTGTACTCGCGAGGGCTGGGCAGGTAGTCGCCCCTCTGGGTGGAACTGCGCGCCAGCACCGACAACACGAAGGGCTGCAGCATGGCGAGCAACACACACAACACCGCGATGAACATGACGAACTCCTTCCGAGTCCCTGGACTCTACCGGAGGAGCATCGTGGGGCCGTTCCATGGCGCCGGCCTCTTCTCTTGCCAGCGCACTGTGGGGAATGATGAGGCCATGGCCACAGCCGACTCCGCACAGCCCATCAATCCCCGCACGCTCAGGGGCCTGCGCCAGCTCCTGATCACCGAGGTGCGCGGGCTGGTCCGCACGTGCTTCCGCGCGTTCTGGATGACCACGCTGTTCTTCGCCGTACCGGGCTTCCTCTACTTCACCCTCACCGTCCTCCGCGGGCAGCCGGGTGGGGCCGGGCACGAGCCGCTCGATGCCGGCACGCGGGTGACCGCCCTCCTCGTCTACGCGGGCATGTCGCTCTTCTATGGGGCGCACGGAGGACTGGTGGCCGCGGTGCTCGCGGGGCTGTGGCGGCTCTTCGGCGGTTGGATGTTCCTGCCCGTGGGCGTCACCCTCGCCGTGTTCCTCGGGCTGGGCTGGCTGTCCGAGGGACTGCTTTCCCATCAGGTGGACAACCTCCAGGCGGCCATCACGCTCGTGCGCCAGCAGCAAGGTTTCCCGGAAACGGGGGTCGCGCTGAGCGGCGCCAGGGTGGCCCATGCTGGCGGTCCCATCGTGGCGCTCCTGCTCCTCATCACCCTGCCCTTCCTGTTGGCGGAGGCCATCGTCATCCTGCTGGCGCCCAAGGTGCTGTGGGAGCTCGCCCTGCTCGCCGTGCTGGTGGGCGGGCTGTTCCTGCTGGCCACGGTGCTCACGCTGGTCATCAGCCTGCCGGTGCTCGGCTGGTCACTCGTGAAGCGCGTGCGCGCCCGGCATCAATTCGCGGCGCCCAGCGCCCAGCCCGCCATCCAGGGCTGAAGGCTTCAGGGGGCCGCGCGGCTCAACCGAAGGCGAACGACAGGAGTTCGTTCCACTCTTCCATTTTGAACGCCCCTCCCGGTCGATTCGACCGGTGCCGCCGGGACGTCCCCCACCTCCGTGGGCCCGCGCTCCTCTGAGACGCCCGGGCGGCACCGGCTGGCCCGCCGTTTGCCCTCTTCCGTTCCAACAACCCTCCACACGAGGAACGG
>DASQMW010000270.1:0-7690 GCA_035645295.1 Archangium sp. | reverse complement strand
CGAGCCCCGCTCCAGCAGCCGCTTTCCGGCCTCCAGCACCTCGACGGACACGGCGGTGCGCAAGGGCTCACCGCTCTTGGTTTGCGGACACACCAGCACGCCCGCGATCCCCTCGGCCTCGCCCCGGTACGGCTCCACGCTGCCCATCTTGGCGAAGCGCACCAGTTCCGAGACGTGCCAGCCGGTGCCCGCCTGCACGTCCATCCCGTCACGCCAGTGAGGCGCAAGGTGCTCATGGGCGAGCAGGTAGTGCTCTCGGGGAATCACCTTGTCCCGCTTCCACTGCTCGGGCCGGGCCTGGGGCACGGTGAGCCGCCCGAAGGTCGGGTCCTCGGCCACCGAGAGGATGTGCTTCACCTTGCGCAACCAGGAGTAGACGCGCTTGAGGACCGCGATCCGATGCCCCCGGGCCTTCGCCTCCTCCAGGGCGGGGAGGATGTCATCGAGGAGCGTGAGCTTCCGCAGGTCCCGGCCCTTGAGCTGGTCAGCCCACCACGCGAGGTAGCCCTGCTGCTTCTTCACCCGAGTGGAGCTGTTCTTGTCCACGTCGCGCGAGTAGGCGAGGAATTCGGCCGCGAGCGGCGCATCCAGGTGGATGGGCGCCTCGTGGGACGAGCCCGCCGGGTGTAGTGCTCCGGGTCGGTCTCGAACCGCTTGAGCTGTTCCATGGCCGCCCGGAGCGTGGTCGCCCACGTGCTGACTTATCGTTCCGCCCGCTGATGATGCGGCGGATGACGTAGACCTTGCGACCCCGGGAGTCGTGGCGGATGGACCCACCCTCCCACGTCTCCGCGTAGTCATGGCTCTTGCCCGTGCTCTCACCCAGGCGCCCGCGCCCTCATGGGAGTGAACGTCCGGGGATTGCCCGTGTTGTGCCCGCGGGCACGGGAGGACAAAAGAAAAAGGGCGCCAGACTTGCGTCTGACGCCCTTCTTGTGCTCCCCGACGAGGACTCGAACCTCGGACCTAGTGATTAACAGTCACCCGCTCTACCGGCTGAGCTATCGGGGAATATGTCCGCTGCGCGTTGGCCGGTGTGGACCGCCGCGACAACGAGGTGCTTTCTAAAGAACGGAGTCCGTCCTGTCAACAACCCGTTTCAACCCGCTCTCCCGGCTTCGCTCGGTCCCCTGGCCGGCACTCGATGGAATCGCCCCCATCGCCGCCGAGGCCCTCTCCCATGTCCTCTCGGGCAGTCCCGCCGAAAGGGTGCTCGACCGCACCCTCCGCGCCCACCGCGACCTCTCCCGCGAGCAGCGCCAGGCCCTCGCCGAGACCGTCTTCAACGTCGGCCTCTGGCGCCGCCGGCTCGGTTTCCTGCTCGGCAACCCCGAGGCTCCCCCTCCCGCGCTCCTCTTCGCCTTCCTGCACCGGCTCGCCGGTCTCTCTCCGGAGGAGGCCGCCCGGCTCTCGGGGGTAGGGGCGCCGCTGCCCCTCGTGGCCGGAGAGCCCCCGTCGCTCGCCCTCCGCTGGTCCTTGCCCGACTGGCTCGCCGAGCATTTCTCCCGCGAGCTCGGCCCCGCCGCCGAGGACTTCTGCGCCCACCTCAACGTCCCCGGTCCCATCACGCTCCGGGTGAATCCGCTGCGCACCACTCGTGAAGCCCTCGCGGAACGGCTGCGCTCCGAGGGCGTCGAGACCCGGTCCGGTGCCCTCAGCCCCCTCGCGCTCCACATCGTGGGCCCCAAGCCCAACCTCTATGGGCTCGACTCCCTGCGCGAGGGCCTCTTCGAGGTCCAGGACGAGGGGAGCCAGTTGCTCGGCCTGCTTCTCGAGGCGCGGCCCGGGGAGACCGTGCTCGACCTGTGTGCCGGTGCTGGAGGCAAGACGCTCCAGCTCGCCGCCGCCATGGAGAACCGGGGCCGGCTCCTCGCGTACGACCCGGATGCCGGGCGGCTCGACCGGCTCCTGCAGCGCTGTTCCCGGGCCGGGGTCTCCCATATCCAGGTGCTCCGCGCGCCTCCAGAGGGCGTGCTCGCCGACCGGGTGCTCGCGGATGCCCCGTGCTCGGAGCTGGGCTCCCTGCGGCGTGGGCCGGACTCGCGCTTCCGTCTCGAGCCCGCGTCCCTGTCCGAGCTGCCTCGCGTCCAGCGCGACATCCTCGCGCGCGCGGGCCGCCTCGTGCGTCCCGGAGGCCGGGTCGTCTACGCGACGTGCACCGTGAATCGTGCGGAGAACGAGGAGGTGGTCCTCGGGTTCCTGCGCGAGTCCCCCGGGTTCCGGCTCGTGCCTCCCGGGGCGGGGTGGTTGGACGCCTCGTGTGTCCGGGAGGGATTTTTGTTCTGTGCTCCGCATCTGCACGGGACCGATGGGTTCTTCGCCGCGGTGCTCGAACGGGTGGGGGGGTAGGCGGGCAGGCACCCTCACCCCGGCTCTCTTCCGGGGGGAGAGGGGAGGTTGTCCCTCGGACATGGGGTGTTCGAAGCCCGAGACATGCGCGCCCCCGGTGCTATGAAGGCGCCGTGCGTTGGCTCAAGCCCCCCCTGCTGCGTCCTCGCGACACCGTCCACATCGTCGCCCCCGCCGGTCCTTTCGACCCGCCTACCTTCGAGGTCGGCCTCGGCGTCCTGGCCCAGCGGTACAACCCCGCCTACCAGCCGGACCTCTACGAGGCCTGGCGCTACCTCGCCGGTCCGGATTCGCGCCGGGCCGCGGAGCTGACCCGGGCCCTCACCGACTCCAACGCCCGCGCCATCTTCTGTGCCCGGGGTGGTTACGGCGTCATGCGCCTGCTCCCCTTGCTCCCGCTGGCGGACATGGCGCCCACGGCCCTCGTCGGTTTCTCCGATATCACCGCCTTGCACCTGCCGCTCCAGGGGATCGGCCGCGTCACCATCCACGGGCCCGTCATCACCCACCTGGGCAAGCAGCCTCCCGAGGTCCAGGAGTACCTCTTCCGGTTGCTCGAGTCCCCCGAGCCCCCTCCGCCCCTCCAGGGCAAGGCCTCCTACGTCCCGGGTGTCGTCGAGGGCCCGCTGCTCGGCGGCAACCTCTCCGTGCTCTCCCGGCTGCTGGGCACTCCGTACATGCCGCCGCTCGACGGAGCCCTCCTCCTGCTCGAGGACGTGGGCGAAGCCCCCTACCGGTTGGATCGCATCTGGACGCACCTGCGGCTCGCGGGCGTGTTCGACAAGGTGCGCGGCATCGTGCTCGGTGACTTCACCGGCTGCGAGCAGAAGGACGCCCCCTATACCAGCGCGGATGTTCTCCGCTCGCTCGCCGAGGAGACGGGGCTGCCGTGCGCCGCCGGCTTCCCCATCGGCCACGACATCCCCAACTACCCCGTCGCCCTGGGCACCCAGGTGCGGTTGGATGCGGGCGTGGCCCGCCTCACCTTTCTGGAAGGAGCGGTGCAGGCATGAGCAGCCACCCCATCGCCAATCTCCAGACCGTCCTGGAGGAGTCCGTCACCTTCGGCATCTTCCCGGCCGCCCAGGCCGTGGTGATGCACCGGGGCGTCCAGGTCTTTGGCGGGGTGGCGGGCAACGTCACGGGAGACACCCGCTTCGATCTGGCCTCCGTCACCAAGGTGCTCTGCACCACCGCGCTCTTCCTGCGCTTCTGGACCGAGGGCAAGGTCGGCCCCGAGACGCCCGTGGCCCGCTACTTCCCGGGCTCGCCCGTGGGGGACGCGGGCGCCACGGTGGCGGACCTGCTCTACCACCGCTCGGGCCTGCCGCCCTTCGTGCCCTTCTTCGCCCAGGCGCTCCCCGCGCACCCCGAGTTGCTCGACCCCGGCTGCTCCTCGGCCACCCGCGCCCGCGTCCGCGACGAGGTCATCCAGGCCGCCGCGAGCACGCAACTGGTGGCCCCGCTGCGCACCGCCACCGCCTACAGCGATGTGGGCTTCATCCTCCTGGGCGAAATCCTCTCCCGGGCGGGCGGCGCGTCCCTGGACGTCCTCTTCTCGCGTCACGTCGCCGAGCCGCTCGGCCTCTCCGCGCGCTTCCACCGGCTCACCGACTTCCCCACGGATGGCCGGGTCGCCCCCACGGGCGCCACCCGTCCCCGCGAGCCCGCTCCCGGCCAGGAGGGCCTGTGGGGGGAGCTTCCCTCGCGTCCCTCCATGCCCGGCGAGGTGGACGACGACAACGCCTGGGTGATGGACGGCGTCAGCGGCCATGCCGGCCTCTTCGGCACCGCGGTGGACGTGGCCCGCTTCGGCCAGGCCCTCCTCGCCGGGTGCGCGGGGGCGCCCTCGTTCGCGCCCGCGCCCCTGTTGCACCGCGCGCTGGCCAATGATCCGCTCGTGCAGGGCAGCACCCGCTCCATGGGCTTCGACACGCCCTCTCAGGGCCTGTCCAGCGCGGGCCACTTCATCGGCGACACCCCTCCGGGCGCGGTGGGCCACCTCGGCTTCACTGGCACCAGCCTCTGGGTGGACCTGCGCCGCTCCCTCGTGGTGGCGCTCGTCACCAACCGCGTGGCGCATGGCCGCAAGGAAGTGCGCATCCGCGAATTCCGTCCCGTCTTCCACGATCTCGTCGTGGAAGCACTCGGCCTCAACGACCTGACCCCGAAAGCACATGGCTGACGACAACGGCAACGTCCTCGAAACCATCACCCCCGGCGCCGTGCGCCGCATCCACCTCGTCGGCGTGGCCGGCACCGGCATGGGCTCGTTCGCCGGCATGCTCAAGGCCGCGGGCTATGACGTCACCGGCAGCGACGAGAACGTCTACCCGCCCATGAGCGACATGCTCCGTGCGTGGGGCATCCAGGCGCTCACGCCCTACAGCCCGGAGAACCTCGACAAGGCGAAGCCGGACCTCGTCATCATCGGCAACGTCATCCGCCGGGTGAACCCCGAGGCCACCGCCGTCCGCGAGCGCCGCATTGCGCAGATGAGCTTCCCGGCCGCGCTGGGCTCGCTCTTCCTCGACCGCGCGCACTCCGTCGTGGTGGCGGGTACCCACGGCAAGACCACGACGTCCTCGTTGATGGCCCACGTGCTCGTGGCGGCGGGGAAGGATCCGTCCTTCCTGGTGGGCGGCGTCACGCAGAACTACTCGGGCAACTACCGGGTGGGGAAGGGCCCGCACTTCGTCGTCGAGGGCGACGAGTACGACACGGCCTACTGGGACAAGGGCTCCAAGTTCCTCCACTACCGTCCGAAGACGGCCATCCTCACCAGCGTGGAGTTCGACCACGCGGACATCTTCCGGGACCTGCCGCACTACGAGGCCACGTTCGACAAGTTCGTCCGGCTGATTCCGAAGGACGGGCGACTGGTGGTGTGCGCGGCGTACCCCAACGCGGTGAAGCTGGCGCAGGCGTGCCCGGGGCAGGTGGTGACGTACGTGGCGAAGGAGGGCGCCGACGCCGACTTCACCCCGCGCAACGTGCGCTTCGGCCCCGAGGGCGCGCGCTTCGAGGTGGTGGAGCGCGGCACGGTGCTGGGCAGCGTGCTGCTGCCGCTCTCGGGCATGCACAATGTGGAGAACACGCTGAGCGTCATCGCCGCGGCGCGGGGGCTGGGCCTGTCCTTCGAGGAGATCGCCAAGGGGCTGGCCAGCTTCCAGGGAGTGAAGCGGCGCCAGGAGGTGCGGGCGGAGATTGGTGGCGTCATGGTGGTGGATGACTTCGCGCACCACCCCACGGCGGTGCGGGAGACGATCGCCGCCATCCGCCACCGCTACCCGGAGCGCCGGCTGTGGGCCATCTTCGAGCCGCGCTCGAACACCAGCCGCCGCAACATCCACCAGGAGGACTACGCCCACGCCTTCACCGGCGCCAACCGGGCCAGCCTCAAGGTGCCCGAGCGTCACGACAAGGTGCCCGTGGACGAGGAGCTGAACGTGCCCCGCGTCATTGAGGCGCTGAAGTCCCAGGGCATCGACGCCGACTCCACCACGGACGTGCCCTCGCTCGTCGAGCGCGTGGCGCGTGAGTCCCAGGCCGGGGACGTGCTGCTCGTGATGAGCAACGGCGCCTTCGGAGGCTTCATCGACAAGTTGCTCGTCGCGCTGCGGGCCCGCTTCGGGGAAAAATAGCCCCATGCGCCCCTTCCGCCTCGTCCTCGCCGTGCTCGCCCTGTCCGGGTGCGCCGCCCAGAAGATGCCGTCGCTCACCGCTCCCGCGCTGGCCACCGGCTCGGCGGCGCTGGAGTCCTCCGAGTCCACGCCGCTGCAGTTCACCGTCAAGCGCTACCCGGGCGGTGAGCCCCACGCCATCGCCAGCGACCGGGGCAGCGTGGTGCTGCTCGACGTGTGGGCCACCTGGTGCGAGCCCTGTAAGGACGCGCTGCCCATGTACGAGGACCTGGCCAAGCACTACGCCACGAAGGGGCTCAAGGTGTACGCGCTCAACGTGGACGAGGACGCTCGCGCCATTCCGCCGTTCCTCGAGGAGACGAAGGTGACGCTGCCCGTGCTCCTCGATTCCAACGCCGAGGTGTCGGAGAAGGTGCTGCGCGTGCGCGGCATGCCCACCACGGTGCTGATCGATCGGCAGGGCCGGGTGCGCTACGTGCACGAGGGCTTCGCCGAGGAGTACCTGACCAAGTACCAGGCGGAGATCGAGGAACTGCTCGCCGAGCCCGCGAAGAAGTAACTGAAGGAGGAGCCACCATGCCCGATGAGTCGCCCGCCACGCTGCGCCGCATCGCCGAGGAGGGAGCCCGGCTCGCGGGGAAGGTGCTCTCCGAGCGGTTCCTGGGCGAGCGCACCATCGAGTACAAGGGCGGCATCGACACCGACCTGGTCACCGACGCGGACCGGGCGGCCGAGGCGGCGGTGCTCGGCTTCATCCGCCAGCAGTACCCGGGCCACGCGGTGCTGGCGGAGGAGAGCGGGGCCTCACAGGGCTCGGGGCTGCGGTGGATCGTGGATCCGCTGGATGGCACCACCAACTACGCGCACCGGGTGCCGCACTTTTGCGTGAGCGTGGGCGTGGAGGGGCCGGGCGGAGTGCTGGCCGGCGCCATCTACAACCCCATGCTGGACGAGCTCTTCTCCGCCGCGCGAGGACAGGGGGCCACGCTCAACGGGCGTCCGCTGAAGGCCTCGGGTTGCACGGAGCTGTCGCACGCGCTGCTGTGCACGGGCTTTCCGTATGACGTGCACCAGAAGCCCGAGGGCCCCATGGGGCTGCTGCGGCGCTTCATCGTCCGGGCCCAGGGCATCCGCCGCACGGGCAGCGCCGCGTTGGATCTGGCCTACGTGGCGGCCGGCCGCTTCGATGGTTTCTTCGAGTTCGGCCTCAAGCCCTGGGACGTGGCAGCGGGCTCGCTGCTGGTGCAGGAGGCGGGCGGGGTGATGGTGCGCATCGACGGGGCTCCTTTCCAGGTGGGAATCGGGGACGTGCTCGCATGCGCGCCTGGACTGGCCTCCGCGCTCATCGCCGAGAGCCAGGGCTTCCTCGCCGACCTTGGCTGGACGCCCCCGGCCCCGCGCTCTTGAGCGTCTGGATTGCCTGCTTCGTTTGTAGAGCACCCAGGATGGGAGTACGCGTAGTGCTTGAGAGGTTCAGCAAATGATTCAGCTCATTGGCGGAGCCCTATTCCTCTGGTGGCTTCTTCGTGAGGAGCACCCTGATGTCTTCATAAGCTGGCTCTTCTGTAGCACCCGTGGGTTTCCCTCGGCGGATGGCGGTCCACGACGAGAGACGGCCGACGTGATGCGCTGAAGTCCTCTGCCCTCTGAGCCATCGCTGGCAACTGCCTTGCACAACGCGCCGTCCCGGTACGGAC
>DASQMW010000269.1:0-30130 GCA_035645295.1 Archangium sp. | reverse complement strand
GCACCATGCCGCTGTAGAGCTGCCGGGGCCCGAGGGACACCAGCACCGGCTCGACTCCCGGCCAGGGGCCTCGGGCCAGGGCCTCCAGCACGAAGAGGTGCGCATGGCCGGGGCCCACGAGGACGAGGCGTTTCACGGAGGGCCACCGTACCTCACCGCGCACCGCGGACCGGGCTCACACGATCAACTCGCGCCGGACGACGCGGTTGCGGTTGCTCCGGAGCAGGCCTCCGAGCACGGCGCCGAGGAACAGGCCCACCTCGGAGAGCGCCACGGCGAAGCCAATGGCCGCTCCCGTCAACAGCCCGATGATGGGGAGGTCGAGCACGGCGAACAGCACCCAGAGGCCCACGGCGATGAGGAGGGCGGGCAGCAGGGCGGCGGCGAGGGCCCGGCCGACGGTGCCGACCTTGTAGCCACCGACGAGGCCTCCGACGAAGCCGTTGATGAGGGGGAAGAAGAAGAGGACGAGGCTGATGAGGACCATCCACAGGGTGCCCGCGACGATGCTGCTGCGCCGCTGGGGGCTGCGGGGGGCCAGGTAGCCCTGGTCCGGGGTGTCGAGCCGCACCAGCCGTTCTCCGTATCCAGTTGTCCGCTGTCGTTCCATGCGCTCCACCTCGTTTCCCCCAAGCTTGGGGTGGGTGGACGCTCGACGCCCGCCCCGTGGCCGGAGCGGCGAGGCAGACCGCGAGGGAGCGCGAGGATGCCTGCGGGGCTACCGGGCGGCCGAGCCCCTGCCAGGCCCTCCGCCCTCCCCGCTGTTATGGAGGGCTGCTGCCCGGATGCAGGGTGAGGACGAGCCCCATCCCCGCGGCGGCTCCCGCGCTGCGGGCTTGGTAGTCCTTGGCGCCCTGGATGGAGAGGCTGAAGGTCTCCGCCTCCGCGCCGGAGTGCACGTAGACGAACAGGCCGGTGGCGCTGGTGGCGTCCTGGGTGGAGCCCAGGAAGTCCGGGCCGGGGTAGTAGACGCGGTGGGCGAGGTCGCCGCGGTCGAGCACCACGCGGGCCCCCGCGACGGGCGCGCCCGAGGCATCCACGACACGGCCGAGGATGAATCCAGCCTCGCGCAGCGTGCGGGCCCTGTCCTGGGTATGGGCGCGGATCCACGACTCGCCGACGGCCCGGGTGAGGGCGTTGTGGAAGGAGGTGGGCAGCGCCCAGACGCGGGCGCCGATGATGTCGGTGCGCGGCCGCGTGCGGGTGAAGACGGTGTCGAAGACGACCGTGGAACTGCGCACGAAGCCCTCGTGCTCGAAGCTGGCGGCGAGGCTCATGTGGATGTCACGCACGGGCACATCCGGCACGGAGAACTCGCCCGTGGAGCCGATGGCGCCCCGTCCGAGCACGGAGTCCGCGTCGCTCACCCCGACGCGCAGGGGCTCCTCCATGATGAGGGAGAGCCCATCGAGCGAGGGCGCCGTCTGGCCCTGGGCTTCGAGCAGGCGGACGGCCTCGGGAAAGAGTTCGGCGCGACCGGTGACGGTGATGGCCAGGTGGTCGAGATCCACCATCGTGCTGTCACTGCGGTCAACACCAGGATCCGGGTCCACGGGGCCGCCACAGGCGGCCGGGGCGAGCCCGAGAAGAGCACAGCAGAGGACGAAACTCGGACGCTTCATGACTGCGCGCCAAGATCTCCACGCCTCCCCGCATCGGCAATCCACCCCGGGGCCCCAGACGTCCCGTGGGAGACGGAACACTTCGCCGCCAGGTGCTCACAAGTGAAAAACACCGAGGGCCGCCCCTGCCTCGCGAGAGGAAGGAAGCGGCCCTCGAGTCACGAACCGCTGGAAGTCACGACCTACCGGCGACTCCGGCCCCAACCATTGCCGCTGCTGTTGCCGTTGCTCCCACCGCCGTTGCCACCGCCGCCGTTGCCACGGGGAGGAGGCGGGGCGCTGTTGCCACCGCCGCTGTTGCCGCCACCGTTGCCCCAGCCACCGCCGCTGTTGCCGCCGTTGTCACGGGGAGGAGGAGGCGGCGGAGGGCTGTTGCCGCCGCTGTTGCCGCCGCCGCTGTTGCCCCCACCGTTGCCCCAGCCGCCGCCGTTGCCACGAGGAGGACGGTCATCGTCCCGGCCACCGCCGTTGCCGTTGCCGCCGCCGTTGTTGCCGCCGCCGTTGCCCCAGCCGCCGCCCCGAGGAGGCGGCGCATTATCATGGCCCGGGTTGTTGGTGTGGCCCGGCGGGTTGCCCCAGCCGCCCTGTCCGGGCGGAGTCCCACCGTGTCCCGGAGGCGTGCCACCGTGGCCCGGCGGAGGGTTGTTGCCACCGCCGTTACCGTTACCGTTGCCCCAGCCGCCGCCGTTGTTGGACGGAGGCCTGTTGGGATTGTCGCTCACCGGCGGGCGCGAGCCGGTGCCGGTGCCCGGAGGAGGCGAGGGCTGGTGGGAGTTGCCCCAGCCGCCACCGTTGTTGGGCGGATTCGGGTTGCCCCAGCCGCCACCGCTCGTCGGCGGACGCGAGCCGGTGCCGGTGCCCGGGGGAGGCGAGGGCTGGTGGGAGTTGCCCCAGCCACCACCGCTGGAGGGAGGAGGCCGGTTGCCGCCGCCATTCACGGGCGAGGCGTCGTGCGAGTTGTCCCAGCCGCCGTTGGAGGGCGGCGGAGGCGGACGGTAGTTGCTGTAGACGTACACGGAGCGATCGCGGTCCCAGCGGTGCGTGCTGCCCGAGTACGTGTACGGGAAGTAGTCGTGGCTGTGCCGGCCGTGCCTGTAGCAGTGATGGCCGCCCGGAATCGGGTGGTAGTCCAGGTACCAGATCACCCGCGGCGCCCGGTAGACGTACACGTCTTCCGAGTAGGTGTAGTCGTTGACCTCGCTGGGCGCGTAGCCGTGGACGTGGTTGTACGACTCGGTGCACCAGCCGCCGTACGCATCGGGGTGGGGCCCCGAGTAGCGGTACTGGTAGACGGTGGCCGGGGGGGTGTTGTCCGAGTAGTAGCCGGGCTGGTGGTAGTGAGCGACACAGCCGGAGCCCATCACCAGGGCAGTGGGGACTGTGAGGAGCAGAAGGCGACGCATGGAGGTTCTCCGGGGCCGGCGGCAGAGCCGACCCGCCCATTTCATCACGGTGACGACATGGAAGCAGACGAGCGGGCGCGGAGGATATTCAACACCCTGTTTCCGGCATTTCCCCCAGCCCGTGGCGGAGGGGGCGGCTAGTGCACCATGCGCTCGGACGAGCCGGCGCGCGGCGCGTGCAGCTTGCCGAGGCAGGTGAGGATGTGCTCGCGGTATTCGGACACGTCGCGCAGGCCGCACACCATCCACCGGCCGGCGATGACGAGCGTGGGCACCCCGCGCACGCCCCGGCTGGCGGCCAGTTGGTGCTCATCGAGGATGAGCTTGCGCGTGTCCTCCGAGTGGTATGCCGCCGAGAAGGGGCTCATGTCCAGGCCCACGCGGCTGGCCAGCTCGAAGATGACGTCCGTGCGCGTGACGTTGACGCCCTGCTCCAGCGCCGCCTTCTGCATGGCGCGCGCGAGGTGGGTCCTCGCCGCGGGGCTCTGCAGCCGCGCCGCCTCCAGCGCCGCCAGGGCCGGGATGCTGGTGCGCGGCGCGTCTCCGCCCTGCCACAGCTCCGTCGTCAACAGCTTCGCTACCGGCTCGGGTTCCTGCTGGGCGCGGCGGACTTCCGCCGTCAGCCCTCGCAGCTCCTTCTCGGTGGGCCTCTTGTCCTGGACGCGCAGCGGGTACGGCCGCACGCGCCAGCGAATAAGGTCGCCGAACTCCTGTTTCAGGGTTTCCAGCCGCAAGTCGGCCAGGTAGCACCAGGCGCACAACACATCCTGGTAGACGGTGATCTGCAGCGGCTTGGGGAGGGGCTTCATGTGCGAGCGCCGAGGAGATTACGAAGGTCGCGCTCCCACTGCCAATCCCCTCCGACATTTTGCGTACGCGCCCATTCCCAGGAGAGCCGAGCAAGAGGCTCGGCCGTCTGCCTGCCCCACGAGCCTCGCAGCCGCGCTTCACACTGCCTGTAGCTGGCTTCCAGCCGCCGCGTGCGCCCGCGCCAGGGCGAGCGCATGGTCGACGATCGCCCCGGCGATGTCCTGCTTCGTCGCTCGCTCCAGGCCCTCGAAGCCTGGGCTGGAGTTGAGCTCCATCAACCGCGGCCCCGCGCGGCCCTCGAGCATGTCCACGCCCGCGATCTCCAGCCCGAGCAGGTGCGCGGCCCGCACCGCCACCTCGATATAGGAGGCGGGTAGCTCCACCGGGTGGCCCTCGCCGCCGCGGTGGATGTTGGAGCGGAACTCGCCCTTCTTGGCCCGCCGCTGCATGGCGCCCACCACCTTGTCCCCCACCACCAGGGCGCGCACGTCCCGGCCCTTGCTCTCGGCGACGAACTCCTGGAGCACCACCTCCTGCCCCAGGTCCCAGAAGGTGTTGACGATGGTCTGCAGCTCCTGAATGGAGTGGGCGATCATCACCCCCACGCCCTGGGTGCCGCGCAGCAGCTTGATGATGACGGGCAGCCCACCCACCTCCTCCACGAGCTTGCGCACGTTGCTGCGGTCATGCGCCATCACCGTCCGGGGCACGTCCAGCCCGGCCGCGCACAAAATCTGGAGCGCCCGCAGCTTGTCGCGGCTCTGGGAGATGGCGCCGGCGCCGTTGAGCACCGCCACCTTCATCATCTCGAAGTGCTTCACCACCGCCAGGCCGTAGCCGGTGATGGAGGCGCCAATGCGGGGGATGACGACGTCCACGCCCTTGACGTCCACCCCGCGGTAGAGCATCCGCGGCTGGCCCGGGGAGAGCACCATGGTGCAGCGCAGGGTATCCAGCACCAGGGGCCGGTGGCCGCGCTGCTTGATGGCCTCCACCAGCCGCCGGGTGGAGTACAGGGACCGCTTGCGCGAGAGGATGACCACCCGCTGTTTGGCCTGGGGCCGGCCCGGAGCCGGCGTGGCCTGCGTGTCGGGCGGCGATGGCTCGACGGGGCGAGCGGGGGCCTTCGGGCGGGCCTGGGCGGGCGCCTTCTTGGACGAGACCTTCTTGGCGGGCATGGAAGGGGAGCGAGCCTACCACGGGCGGGGGCGGGTGGCGTCGGCCGTGTTTGCTATCATCGGAAGGTGATGAATCCCAAGGAACCGCACCCGGACGACGTCCTCACCAATCCGGGAGAGAACGGTCTCGACTCCATCGTCGCGCCACCCGACGGTGCCATCGGCTCGGGCACCGAGGTCCTGGTGCTCGAGTCGCGCACCACGCTCAAGCTGCGCAAGTGCCGGATTCAGGTGTCGGCCGGGCCGGACGAGGGCAAGTCGCTCGTCTCCGACAAGGAGCGCCTGCGCTGTGGGGCCCACCCCACCAACGACCTGGTGCTCGCCGAGGACCGGACCGCCAGCCGCCACCACTTCGAAATCATCAACACCGAGCGGGGCTGGCTCCTGGTGGACCTCAACTCCACCAACGGTACCTTCCTGGATGGCCGGCGGATTGAACGCGCCTACCTCTCGGCCGGTGCCCAGATTCGCGCCGGCTCCTCCACCCTCACCTTCGCCCCCATCGACGAGGAAGTCACCGTCGAGCCGGACCGTGAGGGCGAGCTGTGTGGGCTGGTGGGGCAGAGTGTGAACATGAGGCAGATCTTCGCGCTCATCAAGAAGATCGCCCCCATGGACGTGTCCGTCATCATTGGAGGAGAGACGGGCACGGGCAAGGAACTGGTGGCGCGGGCCATCCACGAGCTGAGCGGGCGCAAGAAGGGGCCCATGGTGGTGCTGGACTGCGGCGCCATTCCGCCCAACCTCATCGAGAGCGAGCTGTTCGGCCACGAGAAGGGCTCCTTCACGGGGGCCATGGCGGCGCGGCCGGGCGCCTTCGAGCGGGCGCACGGGGGCACCATCTTCCTGGACGAGCTGGGCGAGCTGCGCCTGGATCTGCAGCCCAAGCTCTTGCGCGTGCTGGAGAACCGCGAGGTGCGGCGCGTGGGCGGCAACGACACCCTGGAGGTGGACTGCCGCGTCATCGCCGCCACCAACAGGGATCTGCCCAAGGAGATAGCGGCGGGCAACTTCCGCGAGGATCTCTTCTTCCGCCTGTCCGTCATCAACCTGCAGCTGCCGCCCCTGCGCGAGCGCCGCGAGGACATTCCGCTCATTCTCAAGCGGGCGCTGGCGGACCCGGAGGTGCTGGCGCGGCACGGCCGCAAGCGCATCTCCCCCGAGGCCCTGTCGCTGCTGATGGCCTACGCCTGGCCGGGCAACGTGCGCGAGCTGATGAACGTGCTCTCCCACGTGCTGGCCTTCAGCGAGGGCGAGGAGGTGCTGCCCGACAACCTGCCGCCCCGCGTGCGCGGCCAGCAGCGCGAGGGGCCGCTGCCCTTCAACGAGCACCTCACCTTCAAGGACGCCAAGGAGCAGCTGCTGGAGAACTTCGAGCGTGAGTACGTCACCAGCGTCCTCACCCGCTGCGAGGGCAACCTCTCCCGCGCTGCCCGTGAAAGTGGCCTGCACCGCAAGTCCATCGAGCGCCTGGTGAAGAAGTACCACCTCGACGCCAAGGGCATGAAGCCGCGCTGACGCGGTGTGTCATCCTTGGTGTACCGAGCGGCCGGGCGGGCCCCGGCCCGGTCCAGTTGACCGATGGGAAAGCCAGCGCCGGAGTGGGACAAAGGCACTGCTATGAGTACCGATGAGTCCCATCCCTCCCAGGGACGTCAATCCGGTCAGGCGGCGGTAGAAGCCGCGCTGACGCTTCCGCTCGTCATCTTCCTCGTGCTGGGCACGCTGCAGCTCTTCATGATGCTGCAGGGGCGCATCATGGCGGAGTACGCGGCCTTCCAGGCGGTGCGTGCGGGCAGCCGCAACCACGGCGACTGCGTCCCCATGGTGCACGCGGCGCTGGCGGGGCTGATGCCCAGCGTGACGGCCTACCTGGGTGGCTCGGGAGGTGGCTCGCCGGGGGAGATGCTGGCCTCGGCGTGGAAGGATCGCATCGGCTCCAGCACGAACGCTCCGGACCCGAAATACGTGAAGGGGAAGGACGGCGCGAGTGACGGCCCCATCTTCTGGCTGGTGCGCGAGTCGCCCCGGGCCTCCGACGTGGAGAGCCCGGAGGATTCCGACTTCGACCTGCCCGCGGGAGATGGCTCGCAGGCCATGCGCCTGGAGGTGCGCCTCGTCTATTGGTACCGGCTGCGCATCCCCTTCGCGGACTGGGTCATCAGCCGCATGCTGCTGGCTCACCTGGGCTTGAAGGACTACGACGCCGCCAACCCGCTGATGCCGGTGGACGCCAAGGCGGGCTGGACGCGGAGTTCCGCGACCGTCACCAACCTGGACCCGCTCATCCGTGACGAGCTGAGCACCCGGGTCAACTCCAAGCAGTACGTCTTCCCCATCCATGCCACCTACGGCATGCGGATGATGACGCCGGCGCGCGCGGAGTACTTCGAGCAGCAGAACTGCGCGACCACTCCGGAGGGGCTGTGATGAGACGCCGTGGACAAACGCTGGTGGTGTTCGCGCTCACCCTGCTGTTGCTGGTGCTGATGGTGACGATGACGCTCTCCATTGGCATGAAGGCCAAGGAGAAGATGGAGCTGCAGACGATGGCGGATGCCGCCGCCTACTCCAACGCGGTGGCCACCGCGCGCGCCTTCAACTCCATCTCGCTGATGAACCGGGCGCTGATGGGCCACATGGTGGCCATGACGGGCGTGGAGAGCCTCATCTCCTGGAGCAGCTACTACCGGGCCTCCATCCACGGGGCCAAGAACGCCTACAACATTCCCATGGCGGTCTACACGGCGCTCATCGCGTCCTCCTGTCCCTCCAATCCGCCCATGTGCGCGTGCGCCACCAAGGCCGTCGCGGACATCATCCAGACGCAGAGCGACCTGGAGAAGGCGGACAAGGATCTCGACTCCGAGTGGAACGACCTGGACACGAAGGCGGGCCAAGAGGCGGCCGCGCTGCAGCTCGGCTCCATCTGGGATGAGCAGAAGAAGGTCTACGAAGAGGAGCTCACCGATGCCGTCATCAAGGCGAAGCTCGCCGAGGGCATCGTCAATGAGGCCAAGAAGGGCTCGCCTTTCGGGGGCAACGACCTCTCGGCGAAAACGGTGTCGATCAACAGCCGGGAGCTCGAGGGCGGCAACGGCTGCGGGGACAAGGGGGCCGCCTGCATCCGCCGGGACGCGGGCAGGAAGCTGCACTTCGTGGATGCGGCCATGGGCAGCCGCGGCTACGCCTTCGTGACCGGGCGCGGGCAGGGCGCCGCCATCCAGCGCAAGCTGAAGGACCTCATTCCCGACCAGGACACCCTCGTGAGCGTCACCAACGAGGGCAGTGGCTACTTCCCCAACCAGAGCAAGACCCACTCCGGGTACACCATCAACGCCACCGAGGTGTGGGCGGACGATCACGGCTCGGTGAGCCTCATCTTCAACCGGGCCACATCGCCGTGCCCGAACAGGTTGCCCGGCACGTCCGGTGCCGATGCGCACGTGCGCAGCAACCACCGGGCGGACACCAGCGACGAGCACCAGTGGACCGGCGGCAGCGATCCCGACGCCCAGACGCGGCACACCATGGGAACGTGCACCGTGTGTCCGGGCATCTGGCCCTCGCACATGGACTACAACTACAACCTGGTGCCGGATGCGCAGGACAACTTCGGCCAGCCCAAGAACTACGCCGTCATCCAGCGCAACTACAAGGAGCGCCCCCGCGATGGGCAGGCGGACCCGTGGAACCTCATGTTCCGCTTCCGCTTCTCCCCGAACAAGGGCGCGGTCGAGTTCGACAACCGCGGCATCGAGCTGTCCGAGGCCAATGGCGGCACGGACATCTCGAAGGCCACGGCGCTCTCCGCGGGTATCACCTACTACAAGCGCGCGGGCCCCTACTGGAAGGAGCCGCCCAACTTCCTCAACCCCTTCTGGCGGGCCACGCTCGTGTCGGCCCACGTGGATGTCCAGGGTGTCCGGGACGTGAAGTCGGCGCTGGAGGGGGCCGACGTGGGTTTCGCCGCCGAGGCCTACGAGGCGCTCAGGAAGAAGGGGTACAAGGGATGGTAAGGCTCCGCGGAAGCAGGGCATCACAGCGCGGCCAGGGCACCACGGAGCTGGCGCTCGGGCTGCTGCTCTTCGTCACCGTGCTCATCTTCGGCATCCACTTCGCCGAGGTGGGTTACCTGTCGCTCAAGGTGCAGGAGGCGGCCACCAGCGCCTTGTGGGACACCACCAGCGCGAAGATGCACGAGCTGCCCAAGGACTTCAGCGACCTCACCCAGCTCATCAGCTCGGACAAGCCGGGCAAGCTCGCCACCGAGCGTTACAAGGACTTCGACGGGCGCACCTCCAAGCAGGGGCAGACCAAGGTGGTCCAGCTCTTCACCTCGGCCGAGGGGCTGGAGGTCACCTGCCGCGAGGCCGGCGGCATCGCCTTCAGACCCTCCGAGTCCACGGGCAACGTCTACCAGAACGTGGGAGGGATGAGCTGCACCGCCCAGGCGCGGCTCTCTCCCGTGCAGAAGTTCACCCGCAGCTTCCTGGACCGGGGACAAGGGGCCTTCTTCAGCGTGCCCCATTACGCCGTGGGGGCCATCCCCGTGTGCGGCCTGGGCCGCGCGAATGGGGGCGAGTGCGCCGGAGGCTTTGGCATCCTCCTGGATGACTGGGGCCTGTCCAGCACCGCGGAGGCCAGGGAGTGCAAGGTGCTGGATGGCAGTGGCTGCGACAATGAGGCCTATTTCCAGTCCACGCGGCGGGTCTACGACCACCACAATCCGGTGAATGGTGCCTCGGAGCGACTGGCGAGCAGAATCGTGGGTTCCGCCCCCATCAGCCCGGGCAGGTTCTGGATGAGCTTCCGGGGCATGGACAGCGGCTTCCAGGATCGGGAGAACGGCGGCGACAGCGATCCCAACGACTGGAAGACGACGCCGGGCGCGGGCAGCCGCAGCGCCGAGTACAACACCTCCTTCGGCAACCGGCAGAACTGCTTCCTGGGGAAGTCGTGTTCCCCTTGAGAGTCCGGCGGGAGGTGTTGCTGCTGGCGGTGCTGTGGGGCGCGGGCGCCGCGTCCGCGCAGCAGCCGGTGCCCTTCTCCTGGGACGTGCCCAAGGTGCTGGAGGCGGTGGCGATGCCGGGGGTGATGCGGGCCGATGGCATCCCGGTGAAGCTGCGCTCGGTGAAGAGCGCCGAGAAGCCCCAGGTCATCCTCCAGCAGCTGGTGGACCGCTTCGAGGCCGCGGGCTTCTACATTCCGCCGGACAAGCACCGCACCCAGTGGCTGGCCGAGCCAGCGCTCACCGCGCTGGATACGGACCGGCTCATCTCCTACACCTTCGCGCTGCAGCCCAACCCGGATGGCACCACCACGGTCATCCTGGGCGAGGCCAACCTGGGCATGGCCCGGCGGGAGCAGGCCGCCTTCGCCCCCGTCTTCCCCGGGGGCAAGGACCTGATGCAGAGCGAGATGGAGGGCGCGCGCACGATGACGTACCTGGCCGAGGCCGAGCCGGAGAAGGTGCGGGGCTTCTACGTGGAGCAGCTGCGCGAGGCGGGCTTCTCCGAGACGACCGTGGGCACCTGGCGCCGCAACGGGGAGGAGCTGCGGGTGGCGGTGCGTCCGGTCAAGCCGGGCACCGTGGCGGTCATCGTCCTGCGCCGCACCACCATCGAGGACGTGATGGAGTCAGACGTCCGGGAGGGCCCCCATCCCGTCCGCTCGCAGGCCTCGGCCGGCAAGCCCTGAAGAGAAGGCGGGGGTCCCCCCACCCGCTGGAGCCGTGCCGGGGAGGCGACGGACGCACGCTTGCGGATTGAAGCGCCTGCGGGCCCGTGTTACGGCCGGATGTCATGAGCGACACCGGCACCCCCCCGAAGGACTACAAGGATTCGGTCAATCTCCCGAAGACGGACTTCCCCATGAAGGGGAACCTCGCCCAGCTGGAGCCGAAGATGCTCGGCTGGTGGGCGGAGAAGGGGATTTGGGGGAAGATTCTCGAGCGGCGCGCGGCCGCCGAGCCCTTCGTGCTGACGGACGGGCCCCCGTACGCCAACGGCCACATCCACGCGGGCCACGCGCTCAACAAGATCCTCAAGGACATCGTCGTCAAGTACCGCAACCTCGCCGGCCGCAAGTGCGACTACATCCCCGGCTGGGACACCCACGGTCTGCCCATCGAGCAGGCGGTGGAGAAGCGGCTCAAGGACAAGAAGATCGACAAGCGCACGCTGGACCGGGAGACCTTCCTGGAGCAGTGCCGCACGTACGCGATGGAGTTCATCGACATCCAGCGCACCGAGTTCAAGCGCCTGGGCATTCTCGGTGACTGGGAGAACCCGTACCGCACGCTCGACTTCTCCTACGAGGCGCAGGAGATCCGCGAGCTGGCCACGTTCGCCAGGCGGGGCATGCTCTACCGGCGCAAGAAGCCGGTGTACTTCTGCGTGTACGATCAGACGGCGCTGGCCGAGGCCGAGGTGGAGTACGAGGACCACGCCAGCCCCTCGGTGTACGTGGCCTTCCCCGCGGGCCCCGAGGTGGCCCAGAAGGTGCCGGCGCTCGAGGGGAAGAATGTCTCCTTCGTCATCTGGACCACCACGCCCTGGACGCTGCCGGCCAACCTCGCCATCGCGATGAACGCCGAGTACGAGTACGTGTTCTACACGCTCGGCGAGCGCGTCATCTGCGTGGCCAAGGACCTGCTGCCCAAGGTGCTGGCCGAGGTGAAGGCGGACGAGCTGGCGGTGAAGAGCGCGAAGCTGCCGGGCGGCGAGGAAGTCGCCGCGGCCTCGCTGGTGGACCCCGAGCGCATCGTCGCCTACGCGCGCGGCGAGGAGCTGGAGGGCTGCACCTACCAGCACGTCTTCTACGAGCGGCAGGGGAAGATCCTCCTGGGCGAGCACGTGACGCTGGAGGCCGGTACGGGCCTGGTGCACACGGCGCCGGGACACGGCCAGGAGGACTACGAGGCCGGCCTGAAGTACGGGCTCGACATCTACAACCCGGTGCGCCTGGACGGCCGCTACGACGAGACCGTGGGCGAGTGGCTGACGGGCAAGAAGGTCTTCGAGGCCAACCCGATCATCGTCGAGGCGCTGGCCGAGAAGGGCGTGCTGCTCAACGACAAGTCGGACAAGGTCGAGCACAGCTATCCGCACTGCTGGCGCTGCCACAACCCGGTCATCCTCAGCGCGACGTACCAGTGGTTCATCCCGCTGGACAAGCCGGTGAAGGGCGAGAAGACGTACCGCCAGCAGGTGCTGGACGAGGTGGACAAGGTGCAGTGGGTGCCCTCGTGGGGGCAGAGCCGCATCCGGGGCATGCTGGAGACGCGGCCGGACTGGTGCATCAGCCGCCAGCGCACGTGGGGCGTGCCCATCCCCATCGCCTATTGCGAGGGGTGCGAGGAGTCGGTCATCTCCGCGGAGCTGATGGAGAAGGTGGCGGGGGCGGTGGAGAAGGAAGGCGCGGGCGTGTGGTACCGCACGCCGGTGAAGGAGTTCCTGCCCGCGGGCTACAAGTGCCAGAAGTGCGGCAAGACGGAGTTCCGCCGCGAGACGGACATCCTGGACGTGTGGTTCGACTCGGCCTGCGCGTTCAGCGCGGTGTCCGAGCGGCGGCAGCGGGTGCCGGCGGACCTGTTCCTGGAGGGGAGTGATCAGCACCGGGGCTGGTTCCACTCGTCCATCCTGGTGGCGGTGGGGACGCGCGACACGTCGCCCTACAAGGCGTGCCTGACGCACGGCTTCGTGGTGGACGGCAAGGGCGAGAAGATGAGCAAGAGCCAGGGCAACGTGGTGGCCCCGGAGAAGCTCATCCAGCAGTACGGAGCGGAAGTGCTGCGGCTGTGGGTGGCGAGCAGCGACTACCGCAACGACGTGCGCCTGTCGGATCAGATCATGAAGGGTCTGAGCGAGGGCTACCGGAAGATCCGCAACACCATCCGCTACGCGCTGAGCAACCTGTACGACTTCGAGCCGGCGAAGGACTCGGTGGCTGCGGACAAGCTCCTGCCGCTGGACACGTGGGCGCGGGGCCGGCTGGCGGAGGTGGTGGCGCGGGTGCGCAAGGCGTACGACGCGTACGAGTTCCACCTGGTGTACGCGACGGTGGTGGACTTCTGCGCGGGTGACCTGTCGGCGGTGTACTTCGACATCCTGAAGGACCGGCTGTACACGACGAAGGCGACGGGCCACGCGCGGCGCAGCGCGCAGACGGTGCTGCACGAGGTGTCGACGGTGCTGCTGCAGCTGCTGGCGCCGGTGATGAGCTTCACCTCGGAGGAGGCGTGGCAGTACCTGCCGGGGAAGAAGGCGGAGAGCGTGTACCTGACGGACTTCCCGGAGCCGGCGGTGAAGCCGGACCCGGCGCTGTCCGAGCGCTACGAGAAGCTCTTCGCGGTGCGCGGCGCGGTGCAGGGCCTGCTGGAGGCGGCACGCCGGGACAAGATGATCGGCGCGTCGCTGGAGGCCCAGGTGGTGCTGAGCGCGAGCGGCAAGGCGCTGGAGTTCCTCAAGGCGCACGCGGCGGAGCTGCCGGGGCTGTTCATCGTGAGCCAGGTGGAACTGGCGGCCGCGGCGGGCGAGAAGGCGCAGGCGCTGAACGTGGCGCAGGCGCTGGGCGAGGACGTGAAGGCGGAGGTGCTGCCGGCGAAGGGGGAGAAGTGCCCGCGCTGCTGGACGTACTCCGAGAAGGTCGCCTCGGGCGCGCCCGTCTGCGAGAAGTGCCAGGAAGCGCTGAGCTGAGCACACGCTGAACAGTGGCCCGGGTGAACAGCGGCCCGGTGCCCCACTCCGCCAACAACCCCTCTCCCACCGGGAGAGGGACGGGGTGAGGGTATCGAGGTCCCCGGGTTGAGCCAGGGGGGATGCAGGCGGGCGGCAGCACTCCGTGGGCCCATGCGCCGGCCCGCCCTGGCGCCTATCCTCGAAGGAATGACGAAATCGAGGAACCCACCGAGTGGCCGCCTGGCGCGGCTCGGCAAGGTGGCCGCGATGTCCGCACGCGGCTCCGCGGGACTGGCGGCGCGCGCCCTGCGCAAGGTCACGGGCTCCGACACCCAGGAGACCGAGCGCTCCACGCTGGGCCACTTCGTCCAGGCCCTCGGGGAAATGAAGGGCGCGGCGATGAAGCTCGGCCAGGCGCTCTCCATGGAGGTGGATGCGCTGCCCCCCGAACTCCGGCAGATCGTCGCCCGCCTGCAGAGCGAGGCACCGCCCATCGACTCCGAGGAGATCGCCTCCATCATCGAGGACGAGCTCGGCGCTCCCCCGGAACGGCTGTTCGCCGAGTTCGATCCCAAGCCCCTGGCCGCCGCCTCGCTCGGTCAGGTGCATGCCGCTCGCCTGGAGGACGGGCGGGAGGTCGTGCTCAAGGTCCAGTACCCCGGCATCGTCGAGGCGCTTGAGTCCGACTTCTCCAACCTCTCCGTGGTGGCTCGCGCGGCGGGCTTCACCTCGAAGCTGCTCGATGGCCGCGACTATGTGGAAGAGCTCCGCCGGGAGATCTCCCTGGAGACGGACTACCTCCTGGAAGCCGAGCGGGCCCGCTCCTTCCATGCGCTGCTCGCGCCCGAGGGGGACCTGCTCGCGCCCGAGCCCATCCCGGAGCGCTCGACGTCCCGGGTACTTTGCCTCACCCGCGTGCGAGGCCAGACGCTCCAGCGCTTCATCGACTCGAACCCGGACGCGGGCGCACGCTGGCGCGTCAGCGAGCAACTCATCCGCGCCGTGCATGGCCCGTTCTTCGCGGCGGCTCGAATCCACGCGGACCCTCACCCGGGCAACTTCCTCGTCACCGAGGACGGGCGGCTGGCCCTGCTCGACTTCGGCTGCGTGAAGTCCTTCCGCGCGGACTTCGTCGAGGCCATCCGGGTCTTCATGCGGTCCGAGGTCCGCGGCGAGCGGTACGATCCGCTGGCCGGAGTGCGCGCCGCGGGTTTCCAGGTGGACATCGACGAGGCCGTCGCCCGGAGCCTGCTGGCGGAGACGGTGGAGATCGCCACCCGGCCCTTGCGGACGGATTGCTACGACTACGCGCAAGACACCTCGGTGCCGGACATGCGGGCGCTCGGGCTGCGCCGGACCGTGGACTTCCTGCGCATCCGGCCTCCAGCCGAGGCGGTGATGCTGGGACGCGCGGTGGGCGGCTGCGCGCAGAACCTGCGGGCGCTCGGGGCCCGGGGCGACTTCCGCGCTGTCTACGCCCGGTTGCTCGAGCGCGGGGGACCGCCGTCCTCCCAGGAGGCGCGGAGCTAGGAGGGGGCATGGTAGGCGTCGAGGAGCTCAAGTCCCGGGTGCGCGAGGCGGGTGGGCCCGAACTGCTCGGGCGTCTGGAGTGGCTCGACGCGGAGCGTGTCCGTCCTCCCGTGGAGGATCCGCTCGTCCCCGCGCCGGACAGGGGAACCCGCGCCGACTTCGACGTGGTGCTCGTGGGCGGTGGCCTCTCGCTGCTGTTCGCTCCCGTGCTGGCGGACCGCGGCCTGAAGGTGGGCGTGTTCGAGCGCGGCCGGGCCGGGGTGGTGCATCGCGAGTGGAACATCAGCCGCTCGGAGCTCTGGCCCCTGACGGCCAGTGGCCTCTTCCAACCGGAGGAGGTGGAGTCGCTCATCGTCGCCCGCTACGAGCACGGCGTGTGCCGCTGGCACGGTGGGGGCGAGTACCCGGTCCGGGGCGCGCTCGACCATGCACTCGACGCGGGGCGGCTGCTCGCGGAGGTCCGCCACCGTGCCGAGCACCGGGGCGTCCACTTCCACGAAGGTCACACGCTGACGGGTCTGGGTGAAGGGCCCGAGGTGGTCCGCCTCCGCTTCGCACTGGCTGGGGGAGGACGGGCCGAGGTGACCGCGCGCCTGATGATCGACGCACGCGGAGTCTCCAGTCCCCATGCGACGGCGGATCTCCTCTGTCCCACGGTGGGCGGGGTACTGACGGGGCTGCGGGAGGGCACCGCGCCCGATGAGCTCAACCCCCAGGTAGGCGACATCCTGGTGACCACCGAGGGCGTGGAGGAGGGGCGCCAGCACATCTGGGAGGGCTTCCCCGGGCGCCCGGGCGAGGCGACGGTCTACCTCTTCTATTACGCGCCAGCGCGCGAGGTCCGTGGTGAGCACGCGCTGCTGCGGTTGTATGGGCGCTTCTTCGAGCGGCTCGGGAGGTACAAGCGAGGCGAGCCGCGCCTGCTGCGGCCGACGTTCGGATACATCCCGGGCTGGTCGCGCCTGGTGCCACCGCCTCGCGCACCAGGGCCCCGGGTGGTGCTGGTGGGGGACGCGGCCGCGCGCCATTCACCACTCACCTATTGTGGCTTCGGCGCGATGATGCGCTCGTTCCTTCCGGGCGCGAGGGCCATCGCCGCCGCGCTCCACGAGGGCCGGGTGCCCACGGGCCCGGTGGTGCACGACACCCCGCTGCACGCGGTGACGGGGGCGCTGGCGCTCTTCATGGCCCGTCCTTCGCGCGAGCCGGAGCGCCGGGACGAGGTGAACGCGCTGCTCGACACCGCCTTCGCCGCCCTCCATGCCATGGGCAACGAGGCCTACGCGGCACTCATCAAGGACCAGATGACGGGGACGGACTTCCTCCGCTTCCTCCAGCGCATCGCGCGGCGAAGGCCCCGGGTGTACCGGGACGCCCTCACGCTCGCGGGCTTCGGTCCCCTGGCCGCCGTGCGGTGGCTGGAGGGCCTCACCCGCGCGGTGCTCCCACTCTCCGCTTCGCCGTGACCGGGAGGACACCATGCGCTTTGCCCTCGAAATGCCGGAGCTGTCCCTCGGGAGGTTGAGCCCCGAGCGGCTTCCCCCTTCACCGCGGGCCCGGTTGCCACGAGCGCCTCCGGGGCGGAGCGTGGCGGTGGTGGGCGGAGGGCTGGCCGGCATGGCGGCGGCGACGCTGCTGGCCGAGCGCGGCGTCTCCGTCACCGTCCTCGAGCGCGAGCCGTTCCTCGGGGGCCGGGTGGGCGGATGGATGGAGCGGCTGGAGGAGGGTGAGTCCGTCGAGATGGAGCGCGGCTTCCATGCCTTCTTCCGCCAGTACTACAACGTGCGGGCGCTGCTGCGGCGGGTGCATCCCCAACTGGAGTGTCTGCGGAAGCTGGAGGACTACCCCATCCTCGGACCTGGCGGGAGCATGGAGTCATTCTCGCGGCTGCCCGCGATGCCGCCCTTCAACGTCCTGGGGCTCGTCCTGCGCACCTCGACGTTGAAGCTGATGGACCTCGTCCGGATGGATCTGCGCTCCTCGATGGCGATGCTCTCCTTCGACATGGAGCGCACCTACGCCGCGTTCGACCAGCGCACCGCGCGCGACTACCTGGACTCATTGCGCTTCCCGCCTCATGCGCGGCGCATGCTGTTCGATGTCTTCTCGCACTCCTTCTTCAACCCGGAGGAGGAGATGTCGGCGGCCGAGCTGCTGATGATGTTCCACTTCTATTTCATGGGGAACCCGGAGGGGCTCGTCTTCGACGTGCTCGACGAGCCGTTCTCCACGGCGGTGTGGCTGCCGCTGCGGCGCTACCTGGAGGGGCTGGGCGTCCGGTTCCGGCTGGGCGAGGCGGTCACCGCGGTGGGCCCACGCGCGGGCGGTGGCGTGTCGGTGCGCGGCGAGAAGGGCGAGCCCCTCGAGGCGGATGCGGTGGTGCTCGCGACTTCTGTGGCGGCGCTGCGGCGGCTCGTCTCCGGCTCGCCGGAGCTGAGCGACAGCGCGTGGCGCGAGAAGATCGACGCCCTGGAGCTCACCTCGCCCTTCGCGGTGTGGAGGATGTGGTTGGACAAGCCCTCGGCGCCGGGCCGGCATCCCTTCGTGGGGACCACGGCGATGGGGATGCTCGACAACATCTCGCTCTACCACCTGTTCGAGGGGGAGAGCCGGCGCTGGGCGGCACGCACGGGGGGCTCGGTGGTGGAGCTGCATGGCTACGGCCTGCCTCGGGGCGCGGACGAGGCCTCGGTGCGGCGCGAGCTGCTGGACGGGCTGCACCAGCTCTACCCGGAGCTGCGGGGGGCGCGTACCGTCGCGGAGCGCTTCCTGATGCGCCAGGACTGTCCGGCCTTCACACCGGGCTCGTTCCGGATGCGGCCCACGGTGGAGACGCCCTTTCCCCAGGTGGTGCTGGCGGGAGACTTCGTCCGCCTGCCCATTCCCACGGCGCTGATGGAACGCGCGGCAACCTCGGGCTTCATGGCGGCCAACGCGCTGCTCGCGGGCTGGGAGGTTCAGGGGCAGGACGTCTGGTCCGTGCCTCGGCGGGGACTGCTGGCGGGACTGTCCATGCTCGCACCTGCATGACTCCCCTGTGATCACCGGTCGCTTGCGCGAGCGCGGCAGCGGGAGTGACAGTGGCACCACCATGCCCGGGGGGGCGTGGCCTTCAGGGAGCAAGACATGCGCTTCGCGGGAAAATCGGCGGTGATCACCGGTGCAAGTGAGGGAATCGGCTTCGCGATCGCTGCCGGGCTCGCCGAGGAGGGGGCGCGGGTGGTGCTGGTCGCGCGGCGTGAGGACAAGCTCGAGGAGGCCGTGCGCAAGCTGGGACCCCAGGCCTCCTATGTGGTGGGTGATGTCGCGAGCCAGGAGACGGCCGCGCGCGCCGTGGAAGCGGCGGTGAGCCGCCACGGAGGGCTGGACCTGCTCGTGAACAACGCGGGCATCCTCCGTCCCGGGGCGATCGGCGCGATGTCCCTGGAGGACGTGGACGCGATGTTCTCGGTGAACGTGCGCGGGACGGTGGTGTTCACCAACGAGGCCGTCAAGGTGATGAGCGGGCGCAAGGGCGCGGCCATCCTGAACATCTCGTCGTCGGCGGGGCGCCGCCCCCTGCCGATGATCTCCATCTACGGAGCGACCAAGGCGGCGGTGCAGCACCTGACGCAGACGTGGGCCATCGAGCTCGCCGCGCGCGGGATTCGCGTGAACTGCCTGTGCCCTGGCGCCATCGAGACACCGGCCTTCCGCTCGGTGGCGGATGTGGTTCCGGGCTTCGAGCAGGCGGCGCTCGACAAGAGCCTCATCAAGCGCATCCTCCCCGCCGAGGAGCTCGCGCGGCATGCCCTGACGCTGCTCGACGAGCGGGATGGGGGCTTCGTGACAGGCTCCATCTGGGACGTGGATGGAGGCTACCAGCTCAACCGCTTCGTGGACTGAGCGCCCCGTGAATACGATGAGCGCGTGCCCGGGAACCGCCCTGTCTTCCACAAGTGGGAGCGCTGCGTAGTTGAGTGGGGTTGGTGCCTGTTGAGAGAATACCCGGCAGACGGCACGGGGGTTTGAGTTCAGCCATGTCGGAAGAGCGCCATACACAGGACGAAAAAGACGAGCTGCCTCATGTTGATACCAAGGGGACGGAGGGCGGGCAGTGCCTGAACAGTCATGCTCCGCGCCAAGCGAACAACTCCTGCAGTCACATCTGGCAGGCGCTGAAGAAGGCCGAGTCCGACCGGACGTTGTACGACTGGCCTCGGTACAAGGACATGCCCTCTACCCGCCAAGTGTTCCGCGGCCGCATTGTGCGCAAAGCCAGTGCACCCAAGGAGGGCGACTGGGACATCAAGCCGGGCAACTTCGACACCCACTGCGATGTTCCCTACTTCCACGAAGCCCACCACATCATCCCGAACTCTACCCTCAGCACCACGATCGCGAGCTATTTCGGCAATACCGCCGAGGGCGGCTCTCCCGAACTGGTGCGTACCGTGCGCGGTGGCTTGTTGAGCGCGGGCTACAACCTGAACCATCTGGACAACATGATCATGCTCCCTCTTGACGCGGTCGTCGCGAGGGTGCTCCGCCTGCCTCGTCACCGAACCCTTCCCAATTGGCACCACAGCGTGTACAGCAAGAATGTGAAGGAACAACTCGAGAAGATCCTCGGAGATCACGCAGAGGATCTGGTGGACCACAAGTCTCCCAAGTACAAGGATTTCAAGGCCAAGCTCATTGCCCTCTCGAAGCGGCTCTACGAAACCATCAAGACAGCGGGCGAGGACAGAGTGAATGCGCTCGACGACATTGATAGGGCATTCTTCCTGTGACGAGGGAAATGGCACCGGAGACCGGGAGCCGCTGCCGAGGAGACGATGAACTACTTCATGCTGGACAAGAAGGGTGACCTGAACAACCAGGACCTCTGCTTGGTGGAGGATCCTCCCAAGGGCATCGGACTGCGCAGGTTCACGATGGCCAAGGGCAAGCCGGCCAAGCCGTTCTATCCAGCCGAGCCGAAGGTCTTCCTTCGAGAAGAGAACCCGGGCCTGAAGCTCTGCTCGCTGCTGGGGAACACGTTGAGCTATCTCATGGTCTCCTCGGAGATGATGAAGGTCATCGAGGAGCTGTGCGTGGGCAGTGAGATCGAGTACCTGCCCATCGATCTCTACGACCATCGAGAGCGGCTCTACAGCAAGGACTACTTCATCATCAACCCGCTGGGGGCGGTGGACTGCCTGGACGAGGCGGCGAGCGGCATTTCGTATGGGGAAGAGGGCAGTGTCATCGACATCAAGCAGTACGTGCTCGACGCAGCGAAGCTGAAGCAGGCTCCCAGCTTGTTCCGCATCGACAAGCAGCCGGGTGAGCTCGTGGTGGACGAGCGCTTCGCCCAGGCCGTCAAGAAGCATGGCTTCACCAACGTGCTGCTGCGCCCTCTCACTGTCTCCACGTCGCGCCAGTAGCGGACTCACGCCGCATGGGCCTGGCCATCACGGGATTGGGCATGGTGTCGAGCCTGGGGCTTGGGGTCACCCAGGCGTGTGCGGCGCTTCGGGCGGAGCTCGTTCGGCCCCGGGAGTTGGTCTACTTCCAGGTGTTGGACGAGGACTCCCAGGAACTCGTGCCCTTGATGGGCCATCCCATCCATGGATTCACGGATGGCTTCGCCCCAGTGGGACGATGGCTCAGGTTGGCGAGGGGGGCGGTGGATGATTTGCTGGCCCAGGGGGGCGTGCCGGGCGGTACGGACAAGGGCTTCTGGCAGCGCACGGGGCTGATCTGGGTAGGCCCCGTCCTGGATGAGGCTCGCTTCCTGGAGCCGCGACAGCTGGGGCCGCAGGTGTTGAAACAAGCGTTCCTCCAGCAGCTCCTCCAGGTGTTGGAGCTGCCGCTAGCTCCCGGCGGGTTGCACTCCATCCACCTGGGACATGCTGGCACCGCGGCGGCGCTTCAGCTCGCACGAGAACAGCTCGCCAGCGCATCCGTCGAGCGCTTCCTCATCGTCGCCATGGACTCCTACCTGGATAGGCTCAGCCTGGAGTGGCTTCATGCCCACCGGCGGCTGAAGGCCCCGGATATGCCCGTGGGTCTGATGCCGGGTGAGGCCGCCGTGTGCGTGCTGGTGGAACCCCTGTCGCGTGCACGACGGAGCGGCACGCCTGTCCAGGGCTTCGTGACCCACGCCGAGGTCGGACAGGAACCGCACCCCTTGGCCACCAGGTCCCGGAACCTTGGGGAAGGGCTCTCCCAGGTCATCGGCACCGCTCTCTCCAGAGGGCTTCCACCCGGAGTGGCCTTCCAGGGCGACGTCATCAGCGATCTCAACGGCGAGTCCTGGCGGGCCTCCCAGTGGGGGCACACGGCCGTCCGGCTGCGGAGTCAGTTCCAGGGGCGCACGCGCCTCGTCCTCCCCTGTGCATCACTCGGCGACACCGGGGCGGCCAGTGGTGCCGTCGGTCTCTGCTCGGCCATTCGCTCCTTCGCCCGGAGATATGCGTCAGGATCTCACAGTCTGGTGGTCTCCAGCGCGGAGCATGGTGCTACCGGTGCCGTGGTCGTCAGTGCTGGGGGCTAGTCACATATGTCATCCAAGTTCCTTCAGGTCTTCGTCAGCAACGCTCGTTTCGACAACGCGGAGTTGCTGAAGGCCATGGCGGAGGAGCCGACGCTCACGCAGGTGCTCACCTTCTGTGAGAACTATCGGATCCAGGGAATCGGCATGTTCCTCCTCTACGGGGATGCCGATGCGCTTCAGCTGAGCCTCTACAAGAGCGGTCGCGCCTATCTGTCCTTCCTGGATCGCTTACGAGAAGCGCAGCTGGTGACGAGCCGCGCCGGCCCGTTCTTCGATGCGCTGGCGGCCCTTGATCTCGACGGAGCCCAGGGGGTGGCCATGCGCTCGCGGCGCACCTGGCACCCTGGCATGGAGTACAAGGAAGATTTCCTCTACGTCCATTTCCTGATGAGCCACTTCTTCCTGGGCGCGGAGAGGTCGCAGCTCCTGCCACTGCTGGAGGAGTATGAGCAGGTGCTCCAAGGCTCCGATGATGCCCGCCTGGAGATCTGCCGGGCCTTTCTGGAGGGTAATGCCGAGGGCTTCGAGGCGGGCTTGGCGCGTCACTTGGTCGCGGAAAAGCAGCGTCAGGATCGTCTCCTGAAGAGGGAGGCGATTTCCGAGGAGAGGTGGGCCACGATCGGGCAGGTGTCCGTAGAAGGACTGGCGCTGCTGACCCTCGCGACGCGTGCCGGGCTTCACGTGAGCCGGGAATACCAGTGTGTGCCCTCGCTCGCCCATGCGCGCAGCGCGCCACATCATCCGGCGGACGCGTGGCGCAACGTTGACGAGTGAGCCCGCGCCCGGGCTGCCGGAGGCAAAGAGAACAGGGCGGGCTCGGTTCGTGACGGGCGCCCCTACGGGTGCTGCTCCAACTCACGCAGCTTGTCGATGATGACCTGCATGCGCTCGTGGTGCGAGCCCGCCCAGAACACCCGCTTGCACTCGGGGCACTGCTGGAAGCGGGTGAACGTGGCCTGCACGCGCTCGGGCACGCGGCCCTGGACCTCCTCGGACGAGGCCGCCGAGAGCGCCCCATTGCACGGGATGCACCGGGAGAAGGGGCGCATGTGCGCGGTGAGCTGGAAGCGCCGCACCACCTCCACCAGCTGCTGCGAGGGGTCCGTCTCGCGGGGGAAGTACCCGTGGAGGACCTCGGAGCGCTTGAGCAGGCCGATGTCCCGCGTGAGCAGGAGGCGCTGCTCTTCACGCGACAGCCGGGCGAGCACGTCATCCGCGTAGTCGTTGCGCCACAGCGTGTCGAAGCCGAGCATGCGCAGCAGGCCCGCGAGCCGGCCGAGCCCCACGTCGAGCAGGAAGCGCGGCTCGGGCAGGGCAGGGGGCCCCACGCGCACCAGCGGCGTCACGTCGATGGAGGTGAAGGCGGGATAGACGGCCAGCCGCTGCCCGTGCTCCACGCGGTGGGAGAAGTCCACCGCCTGCCCGTCCACCAGCACCACGTCCACCTCGGGGTGGGGCGGGCCGAGCGACTCGATGAGATCCTTCACCGAGGGGGCGCCCTGGACGGTGTGGAGGAACTCGGCCCCGCGCCGCTCGGGGGCCAGGAAGTCGTTGAGCGAGCCGTAGAAGCGGACCTGCAGCTGCATCATGGACCGGAGGGGTCGGCCGGGTTCGGCCCCTTGTTGCGCAGGCGCCGGATGAGCTTGTCGAGCAGCGGCGTGAGCGCGAACGTGGCGGCGAAGCGCGGAATCTTGATGACCTGGCAGGCGAGGTAGGCCCCGCCAAAGGTGCTCGCGTTGCCGACGGCGCCCTCCACCTGGAAGCCCGCGCGGATGAGCAGCATGAAGCCCACCAGGCACAGGCCGAAGATGGCGTAGTGCACCACCAGGGCCAGCGCGCCGTAGCGGAGGATGAACGCCTGCAGGCGGTCCATGAGCTTCGGTTTGGCCGGGGCCACGGCGGGAGTCTCGTTCGGATTGGGTGTCACAGGGGGCTGAACAGTCTCCATCGTCCCCACCATGCCCCACTTCGGGGTTTCGAGCGAGTCGTCAACCGGTTGCCTGTCCGCCCGCTCTCCCGGCCGGGTTGTCAGACTCCCAGCGCCCAAGGTAGACCTGAGGGTCTCATGGTGCACCGCTTTCGCGTCCTGATTCTCGTGGGCCTCGCCACACTCGCCGCCGACCAGGTGACCAAGTACCTGGCCGTGGCCCACCTGACGGAGGCGCTCGATGGGCGCACCGGCATGGCTCGGCTCGAGGGCTTCGTCTCCGAGCAGAACCTGGACAATCATCCGCCAGTGCCGGGCTCGTACCGGCGCGCCACGCGGCCCTACCGCTTCATCGAGAACTACTGGCACTTCCGCTACGTGGAGAACCCGGGCGCCGCCTGGGGCCTCTTCGGCGACCTGCCCGAGTCCGTGCGCCGGCCCTTCTTCCACCTGGTGAGCCTGGTGGCGCTCGGCTTCATCACCTTCATGTACGTGCGGCTCACCCCGGACCAGCGGCGGGTGCGCTGGGCGCTGGCGCTCGTGGCGGGCGGAGCGGTGGGCAATTTCGTGGACCGCCTCCTGCGCGGCTACGTCATCGACTTCATCGACTGGCACTGGCGCAACCAGCCCGGCATGCGCTGGCCCACCTTCAACGTGGCCGATGCCGCTATCTGCGTCGGTGTAGGCCTGCTCCTGTTGGACTCCTTCCTGGAGCGCAAGCCCGTGGAAACCGTGACGCCGGGGGAGCAGGTGGTATAAGCACCTCCCGTGCCGCGCAAATACATCCTCCTGCTGACGGTGGCGCTCGGCGTCATCCTCCTCGACCAGTGGACGAAGTACCTCGTCGTCCGCGAGCTGACGACGCGCTTCGATGACCGGCCCACCCTGGGCCAGCGGCTGTCGGCGATGTACGGCGAGCCCCCTCCCCAGGGCTTCGATGGGCTGCACTACCGGTCCAAGCGTTACATCGAGGTCTCCGAGTCCTTCTTCCGCCTGCGCTACGCGGAGAACCCGGGCGCGGCCTGGGGCCTGTTCCGCAACCTGCCGCCCGCCACGCGCAGCCTGCTCTTCCACGTGGTGAGCATCGCCGCGGTGGTGCTCATCACCTGGTACTTCAGCAAGCTGAGCGGGAAGGACCCCCAGGAGAAGTGGGCCCTGTGGGGCCTGCCGCTGGTGCTGGGCGGGGCGATCGGCAACTACATCGATCGCATCGCCCGGGCCTTCGTCATCGATTTCCTCGAGGCCCATTGGTACGACAAGGCCGCTTGGCCGTCCTTCAACGTGGCCGACTCGGCCATCGTGGTGGGCGTGGGGCTGCTCATGGTGGACGCCTTCGTGCGCAAGGAGACGCCCACGGAGACGCCCAAGCAGGACAAGTCGGCCCAGGCCCGTCCCTGACGGCGGGCCGCTCCCCCCGCGGGCGGCCCCGGACCCGGGCCGCCACTCCCCACCCTCGCGGCGCCGTGAACGGGTAACCTGCGCGGCCTCGCGACCCCGAGGCTCCTGCCATGCTTCCCGTCCTCGTCCATTTCACCTTCACCACCCTCTGGTCCCAGCTCGTCCTGTATGCCCTGGCGCTCGGCGCCGTGGGCTACATCGCCTACAACGGCTGGCGCGGTGCCGAGGGCACGCCCAATGCCCCTCCCACCTCCAGCGACCGCATGCAGCGCGCGCTCGGCTACGGCGCCGTGGCCGCGGTGCTCGCGTGGTACGGCCTGCGCTATGCGCTGCCCGCGTCCGCCTTCCTGGGCCAGAAGGGCGAGGGCATCCCCATCCACACCTACGGGGTGCTGCTGGCCACCGGCTTCATGACGGCCCTGACGGTGGCGGCGCGGCTGGCCCGCGACGAGTGGCGCAAGCCCACGTGGGTGCCGGATGCCCAGGGCGGCGGCCAGTGGGTGGACAACGAGGGCGCTCGCAAGCACGAGGCGATGATGGACTTCGGCTTCTACGCGCTCGTGGGCGGCCTGGTGGGCAGCCGCGTCCTCTTCATCCTCGTCAACTGGAAGGACTACTCGCGCGACTGGACGCAGGCGTTCTCCCTGGGCGGCGGGCTCGTCTTCTACGGCGGCCTCATCGGCGCCACCCTGGCGTCCATGCTCTTCGCCAAGCAGCACCGCATGGAGTTCATGCGGCTGGCGGACCTGGCCATCCCCACCGTGTCGCTGGGCCAGTGCCTGGGGCGCCTGGGGTGCTACGCCGCCGGTTGCTGCTGGGGGGACGTCACCGCGGCGGGCGCGCGCTTCGCCGTCAACTTCCCCGGCGCGGGCCTGGCCAAGGACCTCTTCGGGCGGCTCGGCGGCACCTCCAGCCTCGCCTTCCAGTCCCAGTCGCAGGACTCCCGCTACGTGGTGGAGGCCACCGGCGAAGTCCTGCACCACATGGCCCCCGGCGCGGTGCGCATCTCCGACTGGGTGGCCCAGCACGGCACCACGCTGCCCATCTATCCCACCCAGATTTTCGAGTCCGTGGGCCAGCTCGTCCTCTTCCTGGCGCTGCTGTACGCGCGCCGCTTCCGGCGCTTCCACGGGCAGATTTTCGCCCTGTGGCTGATGTGCTACGCGGTGCTGCGCACCTCGGTGGAGCTGTTCCGCGGCGACACCGAGCGCGGCACCCTGCACGGCCTGCTCCAGTCGCTGGGCGCTTCCCGGATGGCGGACTCGGTGCCCCTGGAGGCTTGGTACAACATCTCCACCAGCCAGTTCATCTCCCTGTGCATGTTCACCTTCGGTGCGACTTTGCTGTACCGGCGGATCCGCCGAGCAGGCGAGGCGGCTGGCGTTGGCCCGACACCAAGCCCTGCCTGAGGTTGATCCCCGGGCGCGTCTTGAGGACACTCTAGGAACCCATGGCGTACGAGTCCCCGAAGTCGTCCACGAAGAACCAGGCAGCCAAGGCCGGTACCTCGGCGAAGTCGTCCGCCAAACTGGCCGCGACCAGTGGCGACACCAAGTCCGGGATGCCCACGAAGTCGGGCAGTGAGGTGGCGTTCCAGGAGTGCGACGCCATCGAGGCCGACCTGGCCGCCCTCAAGGTGACCTACGACTTCTACTTCATGGGTCACGAGCGCCTCCCGCCCACGCGGGCGTACGAGGACCTCAAGAAGCGGCTGGAGCGGCTCAAGAACAGCTTCGTGCGCAACACCGCGGCCAAGTTCCGCGTGCAGGCCATCGCCACCAAGTTCGGCACGTACGAGCGGCTGTGGCAGCGCACGCTGCAGGAAATCGAGAACGGCACCTACAAGCGGGACGTGGCCAAGGCGAAGCGCCGCACGCAGAAGCCGGCTGCCGACAAGTCCCGCAACACGGGGGCCTTCGAAATCCCCGACGAGGGTTTCGAGGTCGAGGAGGTGAAGCCCTCCGTGGTGCCGTCCGTGGCGCCAGTGGCGCCGCCGGTGGAGCCGGTGCCCTTCCGGGGTGGGGTGCCGGTGGTGGCGCCGCTGGTCCCGTCGGTGGCACCGCTGGTGCCGAAGGTGGCGCCGCTCATCCCTCCCGTGGCGCCCGTGGCGGGGACGCCGGCCCGGGGGACCGCGATTCCGTCCATCCCCTCGGTGGCGCCGCGCGTGGCGCCCGTGGTTCCGCCGATTGCTCCCACGGTGCCGCCGGTCGCTCCCGCGGTGCCGCGCGTGGCGCCCGCGGTGCCTCCCGTGGCGGCCCGTCCTCCCGCGGCCAGGCCCGCGGCGCCGCGTCCTCCCGTGGCGGCCAGCGGCGGCGGCATCCCCGACGACAAGATGAAGTCGCTCTATGACGCCTATGTCGCCGCCAGGCGTCAGAACAAGGAGGACACCTCCAAGATGAGCTACGACTCCGTCGCCGCCACGCTGCGCAAGAAGGTGCCCGAGCTGATGAAGCAGCACGGTGGCAAGTCGGTGGAGTTCAAGGTCGTCATCCAGGACGGCAAGACCGTCCTCAAGCCCGTCATCAAGTAGGCCGTGCGCGGATGAACCAGAACCTCGAGTCACTCAAGGAACGGGTGAGCCGGCTGTCGGTGATGATCTTCGACATCGACGGCACCCTCACCGACGGACGCATCTTCTGGGTGCCCAACTCGGGGTGGACGCAGATGTACAGCGTGCGCGACGGCATGGGCATCAAACGGCTGCAGGAGGCGGGGCTGGAGGTGGCGGCCATCTCCGGCGGCGACAGCCTGTCGGCGCAGATGCGGATGCAGTCGCTGGGCCTCAAGCACGTGCACTTCGGCAGCCAGGACAAGGTGGCGCACTTCGAGAAGCTGCTGGAGCTCTTGAAGGTGACGGCGGACCGGTGTGGGTACATGGGCGACGAGACGGTGGACTTGCCGCTGCTCAAGGCGGTGGGTTTCTCGGCGGCGCCGCCCGAGGCCCCGGACGAGGTGCGTTCGCAAGTGCACTACGTGGCGCAGCGCCCGGCGGGCTTCGGCGCGGCGCGCGAGGTGTGTGAGTTCATTCTTCGTCACCGGCAGGCGCCGTAGCGCCCCGGAGGGCGGGGTAAGCGTCGTCTCCTGAAATCCGTTACACGCTGGGGAGATCAATCCGTTCCGGGGGGAGGTTGTCCCGGGGGGAAGGGCTCCCTAGTTTGCGCCACGCGTGAGGCCCTGCCGGGTGCGCGCGGGTTGGCAAATACCGGACTTCGAGGTGGGCGATGGCGGGTCGGACACGGCGCTGGGGGCTTGGGTTGGCGGCGGTGGCGCTGTGGCTGGCGAGCGGGTGCGCGGAGCCTCCCGAGGACGCGGAGGCGCGTCTGGCGCAGCTGGAGGCCGAGGACAAGCTCATGGACGCGGCGCTCGACACCGTGGAGACGCGGCTGCTGGGCAACCAGTCCAAGCTGCACCTGTGGCAGGAGATGGAGCGGCGGCACGAGCAGGTGTCGGCCATCCAGTGCCGGGTGGCGGATGATCACCTGATGGCGATTGCCAAGCACTACGAGAAGCAGGAGGCCAAGGCGCGCCAGCTCACCAAGCGCCGCCGCATGGCCGCCGTGGACGCCTCGGTGCTGACCGGGAGCCGCTGAGCGGCCAGCCGGGAAGGGCAGGGAGCGGGCGGGCACGCGCCGGGTTCCGTGACGAGGGCGTCGAATCCGGGTAGAACTTCCGCCTTGTGAGAACCCGGATTGGAGCACTCGTCCTTGCTGTCGTGGCCGGGCTCGCCGGCTGCGGTATCCCTCCGTCCGAGGAGTGCGCCTCGAAGAAGGAGCCGGTGCTGGACGCCCATGGCGGCGTCTCCCGGTGCACCGCCGCCGAGGATTGCCCCCGCTCCTCCCGCGTGTCCCTGTGCGTCGACGACACCGGAGGCCGGGATGCCTGCATCCGCTGCCTCGACACCGAGTGCTACACCCTGCTCCCGGAGACCTGCTGATGCGGCGTGTGATGCTCGCCCTCGCCCTCGCGCTCGCCCCGGGTTGCTCCCGGGACAGCGCCCCCGATCACATGCAGCGCGCCCGCGACGCCATCTTCGAGAAGCGTCCCGATGAGGCCCTCGTCGAGTACCGCAAGGCGCTCGACGCGCTGCGTCTGGACGACTCCGCCCAGGCCCAGGTGCTCAAGGCCCGCGCCCTCAAGGGCGCCGCGGACGTCTACTGGCTCGAGATGCGCAAGGTGAAGGAGGCCGTGAGCGTCTACAAGGAGCTCATCACCCAGTGCCCCGAGTCTCCCGAGGCCCTGGAGGGCCGCGTGGTGCTCGCCGAGCTGCTGCGCGTGCACTTCCGCGACCTGCGCGGCGCCATCGACCAGCTCACCGCCGCCCTGGCCCGCAACCCGCCCCAGAGCGCCGAGCTCCACTACCAGGTGGCCAAGCTGTACTTCGAGCTGCAGGACTACCAGCAGTGCGTGCTCGAGTCGCGCAAGCTCGTCGAGCGCTTCGCCACCAGTGCCTTCGTGGATGACGCCATCTACCTGCAGGCCCAGGCGCTGCACATGCAGGCGCTCAAGGCCGAGCCCGGCTCTCCCGAGGTGCCGCGCTTCCGCCAGGAGGCCTCGCGCACGTACGCGGACCTCATCACCCGCTTCCCGGACTCGGAGCTCGCCCCGCACGCCGTCTTCGAGACGGGCAAGCTCAAGGCCGAGTCGGGTGACAACGAGAAGGCCATCGAGACGTGGGTGCAGGCCCTGAAGAACCACCCCGAGCCGGCCACGGTGCAGGACGCCATCGCCCGCGCCCGGCGCCGCATCGCCGCGACGACGCCCGAGGAGGTCGGCTCGCGCGCCTCCGCCTTCAGCCGCAACCAGGACCGCCCGGCTCCGCCCCCGCGCAACTCCATCGAGGCCGTCGGCGGCTCGGCCGATGAAGCCGCCCGCGACCACGGCGACTGACGCGACGACGAGGGGGTCTCCACGCACGCGCGTGGCTAGCCCGGATTATTCACCAGGGCTTGGCGAGGAGCCGAAAAGAGGTTGTGTACGGGCCCCTGGGGGCGCGCTCTGGCTCGTCGCCCCTATCTGTCAGGTGAGCGGCAGCAAGGTTGGCCAAGGGGCCCAAAATCTGTC
>DASQMW010000268.1:0-41170 GCA_035645295.1 Archangium sp. | reverse complement strand
CTGCCCGCCTCGGGCTCGGTGAGGCCGAAGCAGCCCAGCTTCTCGCCCCGGGCGAACGGCGTGAGGAACTCGGCCTTCTGCTCCTCGGTGCCGAACTTCATCACCGGATCACAGTAGAGCGAGTTGTTCACGCTCATGATGACGCCGGTGGAAGCACAGCCGCGGCTGATCTCCTCCATCGCCAGCGCGTAGCAGACGTTGTCCAGCCCCGCGCCGCCGTACTGCTCCGGCACCGCGACGCCGAGCAGCGACAGCTCGGCCAGCTTCTTCACCGCGTCGGTGGGCCACTGGTGCGTCTCGTCCCACTTGCGGGCGTTGGGGGTCAGCTCGCGCGAGGCGAACTCGCGGCACATCCGCTGGATCTCGCGCTGGACATCGGTCAGCTCGAAGTTCATGGCACTCCTGGTCGGGAAAGAAGGGCGCGGGGGTACATATACGGGGCTTCGCGCTTGGGAACAGCGATTGCAAGAGGGGCAGGCAAGCGCCAGTTGCCGCGCCCATTAGCCGGCCCGTAGGCCCCCCGAGGCAGCTCGGGGAGCCGTTCGCTACCGGACTACTTGCCGGTGAAGCCGGCCGGACGCTTCTCCAGGAAGGCCTTCATGCCCTCCTTCTGGTCCTCCGAGCCGAAGAGCACCGCGAAGCCCTGGCGCTCCAGCTCGTTGGCCGCCCGGAGATCCTGGTCCGCGCCGAACTCGATGACGCGCTTGGCCTGGGAGATGGCCAGCGGGCCGTTCTTGAGGATCTTCCCCGCCACCGCCTTGCAGTGGGCCAGGAGCTGATCCGCCGGGAGGACGTCGAGGACCAGGCCGATCTCCTTGGCTTTGGCCGCGTCCAGGCGCTCACCCGTGAAGACGAGCTCCTTCGCGCGCATCTTGCCCACCACGCGGGTGAGCCGCTGCGTGCCGCCGAAGCCCGGGATGACGCCGAGGCTCACCTCGGGCAGGCCCAGCTTCGCCTTCTCCGAGGCGTAGATGAGATCGCACGCGAGGGCCAGCTCACACCCGCCGCCGAGCGCGAAGCCATTCACCGCGGCGATGGTGGGGATGGGGAGCTGCTCGAGCGTCTGGAAGGCGCGGTGACCGAGGGCGGCGAACTCGCGTGCCTGCGCCGCGCCGATGGACGCCATCTCCGAGATGTCCGCGCCGGCCACGAAGGCCTTGTCGCCGCCGCCCGTGATGATGAGCGCGCGGGCCGTGGCGGGCAGGGAGTTGAACGCGGACTCGAGCTCCTGGAGCGTCTTGCTGTTGAGGGCGTTGAGCGCCTTGGGACGATCGATGGTGAGGATGGCGATCGCGTCCTCGGTCTCCAGCCGGATGTTCTCGTAGGTCATGTGGGGATCCTCGTCCTAGTACTTGTAGAAACCGCGGCCGCTCTTCTTGCCGTACCAGCCGGCGTCCACGTACTGCCGCAGCAGCGGGCACGGGCGGTACTTGTCGTCACCCAGGCCCTTGTGGAGCACCTCGGCGATGTAGAGCACCGTGTCCAGGCCGATGAAGTCCGCCAGCTGCAGCGGGCCCATGGGCTGGTTGGTGCCCAGCTTCATCGCCGTGTCGATGTCCTCCGCCGTCCCCAGGCCCTCCATCAGCGCGAAGCAGGCCTCGTTCAGCATCGGGATGAGGATGCGGTTGACGATGAAGCCCGGGAAGTCCTTGGACACCACCGTGGTCTTCCCCATCTTCTCCGCCAGCGCCTTGGTCGTCTGATAGGTCGCCTCCGACGTCGCCGCGCCCCGGATCAGCTCCACCAACTGCATCACCGGCACCGGGTTCATGAAGTGCATCCCGATGACGTTCTCGGGGCGCTTCGTCGCCGCGGCGATGCGGGTGATGGGGATGGACGAGGTGTTGGTGGCGAGAATCCCGCCCGGCTTCACCACGCCGTCCAGCTCCAGGAAGATGCGGCGCTTGAGATCCTCGTTCTCCGTCACCGCCTCGATGGCGAAGTCCACGTCCTTCACCTCGGTGGCGCTGGTGGCGGTGGCGAGGTTCGTGTTCGCCGCCTCGAGCCGGGCCGCGTCCAGCTTGCCCTTCTCCACCAGCTTCTTCAGGCCGGCCTTGATGCGCTCGGCCCCCTTGGCGAGACCCTCCTTCGAGACGTCCACCAGGGTGACCCGAAGGCCAGCCTGCAGCGCCACCTGGGCGATGCCCGACCCCATCTGCCCTGCCCCGACGACGATGATGTGCTCCGATGCCATGGCGTTCGAGACCCCTTGCTCGGTAAACGAGGAACCGGGCGCGCTATAGCCCTGGCATCCCCACCGGTCAACGGCTCACGGGGACCCGCAGTCCCCGCTCGACGCGCACGTCCTCGTCCCCGAGTGTCAGCCGCTCCACACGGGGCGGCCGCGACGGTCCACTCTCCCCTCGGGCGAACACCCACACCTCGTACATCCCCGAGGGCAGGTCCGTCTTCAGGGTGACCATGCCCGGTGGGGCGGCCTGGAACGAGCGCGTCTCGCGCTTCACCAGCTTGCCGTCCGCGTTCTTCACCTGGAGGTCGAGCGCCCGGATCTCGCTCCAACCCGGGCCCTCCAACCACCACACCAGCTCACGCTCGGGGGCGTTCTTGCCCAGCGTCAGCCAGAAGACCAGCCCGAGCAGCGCCAGGAGCACCAGCCGCTTCCGCAGCGATTGTTTCCGTCCGCTCCGCCGCTCCTCGCCCTCCACGCCCTCACTCCTTCTTCGTCGCGGCCTTCTTGCCGCCGCGCCGCGTGTGCAACTCGCTGACGGTCACCTTGGTGCGGCCCGGCGTGCCTGTCTCGCCCGCCTCCCGCTCCTCGGGAGGCACCAGGCGGATCTGCGCCTTCACCTCGATGGTCATCCCCGACACCAGCTTGATCAACTCGTCGCGCAGCTTCTCCGACTGGAGGAAGCGGCGCAGCTCCTCGGAGACGACCTTGCCCACCTCGTCCTTCGTCTTCTCCGCCTGCCCGAGGATGTAGCCGAGCACCTCCTTGGGCAGCTTGAGCTGGCCGGCCAACGAGCGGATGCCCTCCTCCGTCATGAAGAGGGCACCCAGTCCCGCCACCGCCACCTTGCGCATGAACTCGGGCACGAAGCCCGCGCGAAAACCCTCCCGCTCCGGTTCGTCTCCGAGCAACGGATCGAAGTCGTCGTCTTCTTCGGGGGCCTTGCCGGGTGCCATAGGGGTCCTCGGGGTTCGCGGAGAGTGCGGCTAGCGTATCACCGGCAGCTTCACCGCCACCCGCATGTTCTCGGTGGACACGCGGCCCGCGATGTTGCGCGCCATCGCCATGAAGGCCTGGGCCTCGGCGCTCTCCGGCGCGCTCAGCACCACCGGCACGCCCGCGTCACCCGACTCGCGGATCTTCAGCTCCAGGGGGATCTCCCCCAGGAACGGGATGTTGAACATCTCCGAGGCCTTGCGGCCGCCGCCCCGGTTGAAGATGGCCGTGGCCTTCGAGCAGTGCGGGCACACGAACTGGCTCATGTTCTCCACGATGCCCAGCACCGGGATGTGCACCTTGTCGAACATCTGCTTGGCGCGCACCACGTCCGCCAGCGCCACGTCCTGCGGCGTCGTCACCAGCACCGCGCCCGAGGCCTTCACCGACTGCGACAGCGTCAGAGCCACGTCGCCCGTGCCCGGCGGCAAATCCAGCACCAGGTAGTCCAGCTCACCCCAGCGCACGTCGCGCACCAGCTGCATCAGCGCTCCGTGCAGCATGGGCCCGCGCCAGATGAGCGCCTGATCCGCCTCCACCAGGAAGCCGATCGACATCACCTTCAGCCCGTGCTTCTCCAACGGCAGCAGCGACTTGCCATCCGGGCTCACCGGCTTCTCGGTGATGCCCGTCATCAGCGGCACCGAGGGGCCATAGAAGTCCGCGTCCAGCAGGCCCACCTTCGCGCCCTCGCGCGCCAGCGCCGCCGCCAGGTTCACCGCCACCGTGCTCTTGCCCACGCCGCCCTTGCCGGCGCCCACCAGGATCACGTTCTTCACCTGCGGGAGGATCGCCTGCGCCCCCGCCTGCGGCGCCGAGCGCACCTGCGCGCCCCACTCGATGTCGAACGTCTTCAGCCCGGGCACCTGCTTGAGCGCCGCCTCGGCGTCCGCCTGGATCTTCCCCTTCATCGGGCAGGCCGGCGTGGTCAGCTCGATCTTGAGCTTCGCCTTGTCTTCGTCCACGCGGACGTCCTTCACCATCCCGGCCTTCACGAGGTCGATGTGCAGCTCGGGATCCATCACCTTCGACATCGCCGCGAGGATGTCGCGCTCGGAAACGCTCATCTGGAGTACCTGAACCTTTGGAATCCGGAGGGTGGGGGGACCCCCTCGGAAGGGCGCGGAAATAGCCAGCGGCCCCCCCCATGTCAACCTCGTCTAATCTTCCGCCCCCCCGGCCGCATCTCTTCTCATTCGATCGCGGCCACCCGGTACTCGCCTGCCTCCCGGACCAGCCGCACCGCCCGGTCCTCGCCGATCGGGAACTCCGCTCCCGAGGCCGTCACCCGCACGTCCTTCTCCAGGGCGAGCCGCGCCCGGCGCACCCGCTCGGCCGACAGGGGCTCGCGCTTGAAGTCCTCGCGCAGGCGCTCGGGGGTGTAGCGGGCACGCAGGGGATCGCTCAGCAGCGACCAGGCCCTGGCCCAGTTGCCCGCCCCCACCGCGTCCAGGAAACCCTTCAGCGCCGCCCGGGGTGCGTCCTCCGGTTTCTCCTCGACGACCCGCCAGCCCTCCTTCACCTGGACGAGGGTGAGGGCCGGGGCTCGCGCCTGGAGCTCCGGAAGGGCCGCGCGCACCTCCTTCACCCGGGCCTGCCGGACCGAGGCGTCCGCGTAGTGCTCGAGGAACCCGGCCTGGGCCTCCGGTGGCGCGCTCGTCAGCGCGTAGGCGTCCGCCAGCCGGTTCTCCTCCAGCGCCCGGGCGTAGGACACCGCCACCTCCGAGGGGCCCGGGGCGTGCGCGCAGCCCGTGGCCACCCCGGAGACGGCCAGCAACAGCGTGGACAGCGCTCCCAGCACCCGGCGCAACGGGCCTCCCGGCGTGCCCTTCTTCATCGCCGCCCCCGACACGGAGCCCGGCGGCCGGCACGCGCCGCAATACACGTCACCATCGTACGCATAGGCCTCGGACACCTGCAGCCCCACCCCACACCGCGAGCACTCCATGGCCGCCGCCGCCGTGGACCGGGCCTGGGGCATCACCGCGGGCATCACCGGGGGCCGGGTGTCCGTCACGCCCGCCAGGGCCTCGAAGGCGCCCGCGTCCAGCCAGACCCCCTCGCAGGAGGGACACACGTCGACGGGGCTGGCGCTCGTCACCACCCGGCGCAGGCGCCCGGTGCAGGCCGGACACCGCACGGGCTCGCTCCGGCACGTGGGACATACCGCCTGCGCGGGGCCCACCGGGTGCCCCGCTCTCCGGCACCGCGAGAAGGTCTGGCCCTTCATGGCCAGGAAGCTCCGCACCGGCGGCCTGTCCGGGAAACGCTCCAGCTCGCCCCGGTCGAACCACAGCCCGTGACAGCGCGGGCACGTGTCGATTTCCACAGGGGAGACGCGCAAGGGCCGCAGCAGCTCTTTCTCACAGAGGGGACAGGGGCGCGCCATGCGGGCCGGGAGGTTACTCGAAACGCTCCCCTCCCTTGAACCCCAGCAGGCTCCAGGCCGTTGGGCACAAGGCATAAACCCCCGCCGCCGCGTTGCCCAGCAGCAGCTTCAGCAGCGAGAAGCCCCGATCTCCGCCCCCATACGTCTGCAGCTCGAAGCGCTCCGCCGGCACCTTCGCCAGCGCCATCGCGTGACGACACGCCTCCTCGAAGCCGCCCATCTTGTCCACCAGCCCCACCCCCAGCGCCCGCGTGCCGCTGTACACCCGCCCCTCCCCCAGCGCGTGGATCTCCTCCTTCGTCCGGCCCCGCGCCTTCGCCACGTGCTCGAGGAAGGCCTGGTACGTCTCCTCCATCTCGCCCTCCATCAAGGCCCGCTCGTGCTCGGTGAAGCCCCGCGAGGTCGAGAAGATGCCCGCCGTCTGCCCCCGGGTGATGAGCGTGCGGTGCACCCCCAGCTTCTCCATCAACTCCGAGGTGTCGAACTTCCCCGCGAACACGCCGATCGAGCCCAGCACCGCGTGCGGCGTGGCCCAGATCTCCTTGGCCCCCAGCGCGGCCATGTAGCCGCCGCTCGCCGCCACCTGGTCCACGAAGGCGATGACCGGCTTCTTCTTCGCCACCCGCTGCACCGCCTCCAGGATGATCTCCGAGGCCACCGCCGAGCCTCCCGGGCTCGCCACGTACAGCACCACGGCCTTGACGCTCCGGTTCCGCCCCGCCGCGCGCAGCGCCTTCACCACCGTGTCCGAGCCCGCCGCCCGCCCCGCCGCTCCCTTGCCCGGGACGATCATCCCCGAGACGGGCACCACCCCCAGCCGGGGCCTCGGACGCAGCGGGCGCCAGCGCACCGGCGGCCACGGCAGCCGCGCCAGGTAGCCCGGCATCGGCTCCACGCCCTCCTCGTCCTCGTCTCCGTCCTCCTTCTTGCCCCCGAGCCGCGCGGGCAGATCCGCCTCGTCACACGTCCCGTCGATGAGGCCGCCCGCCGCCGCGCGCTTCGCGCTGTAGGGGCCCGAGTCGATCCACGCCCTCACCTCCTCCGGCGTGCGCCGCCGCCCCTGGGCCACGCTCTCCACCAGGTCCACGTACCGCTCGTCCAGGAAGGACTCCAGCGTCTGGCGCTGGATGTCCGACACGTGCGCGTGCGTGAAGAACTCCGGGGCCGTCTTGTACGCGCCCCGCCGGAAGAAGTGCGCCTTGATGCCGAGCCGGCCGAGCCCCTCGCCAATCGCGGTGGCCTCCGCGGCGAAGCCCACCATGTCCAGCCGCCCCGCCGGGGACAGCAGCACCTCGTCCGCCGCGCACATCACTTGGTAGCCCAGGTTGTCCACACTCACCGCCCACGCCACCACTCGCTTGCCTGCCGCCCGGAAGTCCCCGAGCAGCTTCACCAGCACCTCCCGCTTGGCTGGCGGCACCTCCAGGTCCTCCAGGACCAGGAGGATGCCCTTCACCTTCGCGTCCTTCGCCAGCAGCTCCAGCGCCTTGCGGAAGCCCTCCAGCGAGGTCACCGTGGCCGGCTCGGGGCGGCTCTGCCCTCCCAGCCCCAGGGGCAGGCGAGCGCGGCGGGCCCTCTCCCGGTAGGGGGGATCCCCCGCCAGCCGGAAGCGCACATAGGCAGGCCGGCTCCGCGCCCCCAGCAGGCGGAAGGGGAGGCCCAGCAGGACCCTCAACAGCACCAGCAGGTTGATCAGGGGGATGATGAGGAAGCGCACGGGTCTGGCGCCTAATGGACCGCCGGGGGGGAAGCAAGCCCTGTTCTACGCACCTGTAAGGTCGTGGTAGGCTGCGCCGCCATGCGCCTCCCCTTCTTCTCGCGTCTGCTGGTCGTCCTCGTGCTCGTCACAGGCGGCGCCGCCCTCGCCCAGCGGCGGCAGCTGCAGAGCTTCCAGGGCGAAGAAATGACCCAGGAGGAGCGCGACGCCGCCCGCGCCCGCCCGAAGTACAACATCAACTCCTACGGCCGCGACATCCAGATCAAGGAAGAGCCCATCCCCTGGAAGGCCATTGGCCTGGGCTTCTTCGCGCTCATGGCGACCGCGCCCTTCGCCTGGCGCGCGTACCGGAGCACCACCAAGGAGATCGCCGAGTCCAACGTGTTCGGCGTCTCCAGCGCCCGGGCCGGTGAGGCTTCCGAGGACGAGCAGTAGTCAGCACCCGCGGCGAGGGCCTCCCATGAAACGTGCCCTGTCCCAGCTCTCCCTGGTGCTCGCGGGCTTCGTGTCCGTGGGAGCCCTCCTGCAAGCCTCCACTCGGCGTACCTGAAGTGCGAGTAGGCTGCCGCCCAGGCGCGCTCCGCACAAAGCTGTCCAACAGTCGGACAACTTTCTGAAGACCGGGCCCGGCAGGGCTGCCTACCCCTCCCGGTGTGACGTCTTCCCTGTCGGGTGCTCGACGAGGCCGTGCCGGATTGTGCTCTGGAGCGCACGCGCTGGCCCTCGGGGGTGGGTGGCCTCCCTGGCGCGAGCTGCTGATCGTGCCGAGCCTTGGTTGGCCGCTCTCTTGGAGGCGCCATGGGTACCCGGTCCGCTCTTCTCGCTTCATCCACTCCTGGAGCCCTGGCTCCGAGCACGCCCGAGATCGTCCCCGGGAGATGGATTCCGCCCTTCCTGCTCGCCGGTTTCGTGAGCGCCGGCCTCGGGGTGATGCGAAACCTGTGGGAGGCCGTGAAGTGCCTGGCACGTGGGCTCGCCGGGCTCCTCACGGGGAAGTTCTCCACGGGCGGCGATGCGCTGCTCCGAGGGGTGTTGAAGCTCGCCGTCCAACTCCCCCTGGACGTCCTGATGAGCCTGGGCGGCCGGATGCTGAGCGGAGTCCAGACGCTCGTGGGCGCGGAGCCCGCGGGAGAACGGCTCGCTCCGAAGCAGATCGCCGAGCTGCGCAAGGTGTTCGGGGACAGCATCGACTACGAGCGGGTACGCCTGAAGGTCGGAAGACTCGGGCTGCTGTCGCTGCCCGGCCGTCCCTTCGTGCTCGGCCATACCCTCTACGTCCCTCGGGACATTTCCCGGACGGACTCCGCCGCGCGCCAGCTCCCCATGCACCTGCTCATCCAGGAGATGGGTCACGTCTGGCAGTACCAGGCGGGTGGGACCGACTACGTGTGCGAGACGCTCTGGAGCCAGTGGTTCGGAGAGGGCTCCGACTGGCGCACGGCGCTCGACACGGGCCGGTGCTGGAGCGCGCTGGACCCGGAGCAGCAGGTCCGGCTCCTCAAGGTGGCCTACGCCCGCTCCGGCTACTTCGAGGCGCCCGGCCAGCGGTTCGTCGATGAAGACACGGGGGTGGACTACACCGGGCCGCTCGCATGGGCCCTCGAGCAGCTCCGGACGGGGAAGGGAGCCCCCTGAGCTGGGAGTGATTCCCGCCGCCACGCGTCCAGCGGCTCGCCTCCCCGGCCGCACGCCGGGCGTACCCATGAGGTTGTTGCTTCGGCTCCGTACCCTGCGATGCTAGGCATCCCCCCGGGCCCGTCACTCCAGGAGCCAGCAGACCTCATGAATACGGCAGTCGACATGCGCGTGGAGGAGTCTCCGCGTTCCGCCTTCCCGGGCCTCAATGTCGATGAAGAGGCCTTCGCGCGCGACCTGCAGGCCCTGCGCACGGAGATGGAATCGTCCCTGGGGCCGGAGGACCGCGCGCACTTCCGGAAGATCGAGCGCTGGGGCCGGGTGTGCTCGGCGCTCGGCTATGCGACGGCGTGGCTGGCGCCCAATCCCCTCTCGGCGCTGCTGATCGCCCAGGGCAACACGGCCCGCTGGACGATGATGGCGCACCACGTGACGCACCGGGGTTACGACCGGGTGCCCGGCATGCCCGAGCACCGCACCGGGCGCGCGTTCGCCACCGGGTGGCGCCGCTTCCTGGACTGGCCGGATTGGATCCACCCCGACGCGTGGCGGCACGAGCACAACGCCCTGCACCACGGGCGCACGGGCGAGACGGCGGATCCAGACCTGGTGGAGGAGAACACCGAGTTCCTGCGGCGCTCCAACATGCCCCTGCTGGCGAAGTACGCGGTGGTGGCCTTCTTCGCCTGCACGTGGAAGCTGACGTACTACGCGCCCAACACCTTCCTGGAGTGGCGGCGGGCCGAGCGGCGGCGTGCGGGCGTGAAGGATGAGGGGGGCAACCTGCGCCTGGTGACGGCCTTCAACCCGCTCACCGCGGATGGCCGGGCGTTCTGGTGGACGTGCATCCTGCCCTACGTGGGCCTGCGCTTCGTGCTGCTGCCCGCCCTCTTCGCGCCGCTCGGCGCGTGGGCCATGGCCAGCGTGTTCGCCAACAGCGTGCTCGCCGAGCTGCTCACGAACCTCCAGAGCTTCGTGCTGATCGCCCCCAACCACGCGGGCGATGACCTCTACCGGTTCCACGACCGGGCCAAGAGCAACGCGGAGTTCTCCGTGCGGCAGGTGCTCGGCTCGGTGAACTACGCCACCGGCGGCGACGTGGTCGACTTCCTCCACGGCTGGCTCAACTATCAGATCGAGCACCACATCTGGCCCAGCCTGCCCATGAGCAAGTACCAGCAGGTGCAGCCCCGCGTGAAGGCGCTCTGCGAGAAGCACGGCGTGCCCTACGTGCAGGAGGGCGTCTTCCGCCGCGTGAAGAAGCTGGTGGACATCATGGTGGGACGCAATTCGATGCGCACGGTGCCCACGCGGTGACGATGATGGGCCGGAGGCTGTGCCTCGTGGTGGGAGCCGTGCTGCTGGCCGGATGCGCCACCCAGCTCCCCATGAGGCCGCCTCCGCAAGGCCGCTACGCCCAGTCCACGGACTCGGCGACGCGTGGCTGCCTGAACAACCCGGCCTGCTACACCACTTCGCCTGGCGAAGAAGCCCTCATCCCCTGGCTGTCTCGCGCCGTGGAAGCGGCCAGGGCCCTCGCCACCCTCAAGGAGTTCCTCGAAGAAGCCGACATACGCCTCATCGAGCGGATGCTCGTCGAGTGCGCCAAGGAAGCGGACTTCCAGGTCAACGAGCGGGAGTACGGCGAGGGCAAGTCCCCGGACGACGCCGAATGCAACAGGGTGGTCGGCTACGACAAGAACGGGAACGAAGTAACACGGGCCATGGAACTCGGGACGATGAAGCACGAGGTCGCCTTCGCCTGTGTCCGGTTACGGCTCGTCACCCGGTTCCCGGAAAACATCTCGATAGAACCCCGCTATGCACCCGGATCAGCGCAAGGGCAATCCGTGCTGACCGACCAGTGGATGGGCTCTCTCAAGCCAGACATCGTCCTGCACCTCGCGCGCACTCCCACCAGGGTTCAATGCATCTTCGATTTCAAGTTTCCCTGTACGCTTGCCAGCAAGAGCAACCCACTCGGCTCCGACGTGCGTGAGCAACTGGGGAATTACGACGCGCTGGGAGGCAGTTGCCCCTCGGCCATCGTGACGCCCCAGCTTGGAGTCAATCATGAATGAGCACTACCCCCGGATTCGCCATCACGGACCCAGTCGGCAGGGGGAGCGGCTGCTCATCCGCGAGACCATTCACATCACCTTCTACATGCCCCATGACCATGTGGATCTGGCAACAGGGGTGAGCCGGGCCCTCGATAGCTATATGCGAGCCGTGGGAGAGGGACCTGAAACCGTCTGCGGCTGGGCTCCCGGTGAAGGTGAATACTCGGCTCTGAATGCGGAACAGTGGGCGCGTATTCGCCACCTGCTGCGCCCAGAACGGCTCGTCCGCTTCGCCGATGACCATGATGAGAACTCCCTCGACCGAATGGTGAAGAGGGGCTTCGAGACGTACCTCGACCTCGGTGGCGAGCCCTCTCTCCCGACCGGCTACGGCTTCACGTATTGTGCGCGACTGCCGTGGCGCTCTCCCCCGGAAGGCAGTGTGAGCGTGCTGAGCGCCACCCTTCCCACGGAGTACCTCGAGCAGCACGGCCCGGGACGGGTACGGGAGCTGGCCCTGGAGATGGCCTCTTCCCTGCTCTTCTCCACCGGCCATGCCGGCCTGGCTTTCGAATTCCTGGGCTCGCGCACCCGTCTCCTGCCCGAAATCCGCGCCGAGCTCTTCCGCTACCCGGGATTGGACGTGCGCCGCTCGGGCCTCCTGTGCCGCCAGGGCGCTCGCGTGGACGGGGTGCACTGGCTCAACTTCCTGGGGCAGCCCGTGCTTGGCGAGCTGGCGGGTGCGGCGGGCCTGCGCGCCCGGCTCCATTCCCCCGGAACCACCGTGCAAGAGATGGAAGGCGAACGTGCGCTGGTGACGCTCGGGCAGTGGCCGGAGGCTGGAGACCTGGAGCAGGGTCACAACCTCCCTGCCTACCGCGAGCTCGCGCGCGTGCTGGAGCCCTGGTCGGACGCCTTCTCCCCTGGCTACGTCAACTCCTGGAGAGGCTACACGGAGGAGGAAGTCCGGCGGTGGTGGCGCCGCTTCCTCGACTGAGACGCTAGGTTTGGACGCTCCCGTAGGTCTCCGGCCGCGCTTCCAGCTAGTGTCTCCGTCATGTCCGGCCCTCGACCGAAGACGTGCGCCGCATGCGGCAATGGTATCGCCGCCAGCGAGGTGTACTACCGCTTCTCCCTCGTCCTGCAAGGTGAGCAGGACGTGCTCGGCCCCACCGGAGGAGGCAGCACGGAAGACGAGCTCGCCGCGCTCGTGAAGCAGCTCGAGGAGGGGCAGGAGTCCGCCCAGGAGCTGGAGGAGCAGGTGCACTGGGAGCGCAGCGGCGTCGTGTGCTCGGCGTGCCGCTCGCTGGTGGTGCGCACGCTCTCCGCGCCCCCGGAGGCAGCCGGACCCCATTAGCTCATCAACTCCTGAGTGTAGAGGAGCGCGGACCCGTATGTCTTCTTCGTTGCATGGCGCACACTGGATGCTCCTTCTCGCCGGCCCCCTGCTGCTGGCCGGTTGCGCCACACCGGGTGCCATGGGGCCTCCGGCAGAAGGCCGCTACGCCCAGACCACTGACTCAGCGACGAGTGGCTGCTTGCGCAATCCCGCCTGCTACACCACGCGACCGGGCGAAGAGGCGATCATCCCCTGGCTGTTTCGCTTCGTGGACACGGCCCGTACCGCCGTCACCGTGATGCGGTTGTTGGAGACCGCGGAGATGGCACGCGTCGAGCAGGTTCTGGTCCATTGCGCCAAGGAGGCGAATTCCAAGGTCAACGATGAGGACGAGGTACTCAAGGGGCAGAGCCCCACCGCGGAACAGTGCAGGGAGGTTGTCCGCCAGGAGAAGGGCAAGGACGTGACGCGGGCCATGGATCTCGGAACCAGGAAGCACGCGGTGGCCCTGGCTTGCGTCCAGAGGGAACTCGGCGAACTCTACCCGGAGAACTTCAGCTTGCAGCCTCATTACAAATACGACCCGTCAGTGGGGCAGTGGCGGCAACTCGACCCTGCGCTCGTGGCCGAGTGGTTGCGGAGCGGGCTCGGGTCCTTGCTTCTGGGGACGCTGGTTCCCGATGTCGTGATTCACGCCTCGGGCAACCCTCACAAGGTGCAGAGTGTCTACGACTTCAAGTTCCCCTGTGTGCCCGTCAGGAAAGGACAGCGGCCTGTCTGGCGGGAGTACCCCAAGGGGCACCCTCATCACCCGAACACTCAAGAGCAGATGTATAAAGCGCTTGGAGGAGAAAAAAATCCGTCCCTCGTCTCTCCCCAACTCGGAGTCCAGTGATGGGTGATCACTATCCACGCATCCGTCGCTACACACGCATCGAGGGGGGAGAACCCTGGCTGCTCATCCGCGAGAGCGTGAACATCACCTTCTACATGCGGCGCTCCCACCAGGAGGTCGTGCAGGCGGTGATGCGGGCGCTGGATGTCTACCGCCAGGAGGTGGGGCCAACAACACTCAGTTGGTACGCCGATTCCGAAGGGGATTGGCAAGAGCTCGACACGCAGGGCTGGGAAGCCATCCGGCTCAAGCTGCTACATCCGCGGGGTGCCAATATCCTGCTGGCCGGGTCACCAGATGACCTCGTTGGATATGAGTTCTCCTACCATGGAGAACAGTCCAACGAGTTCCCCCCCCGTGAGCCCATGTGCGCGGTGGCCTTCTGGCTGCCCACGGAGTACCTGGAGGAGCATGGCCCTGACCGGGTGCGGGACCTGGCCCTGAAGCTGGCGGCGGAGCTGCCCTACAACTCCGGTCATGCAGGCCTCGCGTTCCTCTTCCCGGAAGGGCTTCTCGGAACCATCGAGTCCCTTCGCGACGAGTGCTTGCGCTACCCGGGCCTGGATGTTCCGGGTTTCAGCACGGCCTCCATGTTCATCGGTACACGGGTCAAGGGCGTGCACTGGCTGAATCTCCTGGGCCAACCCGTGTGGGGAGAGTTGGGCGGCGCGGAGGGCCTGCGCTCCAGATTGCACTCGCCCGGCACCACCGTGCGGGAATTGGAGGGCGAGCGGGGGCTGGTGACACTGGGACAATGGCCCGAAGCCGGAGACGTGCGAGAAGGTCTCCTCCTGCCGGCATATCGCGAGCTGGCACGCGTCCTGGAGCCCTGGCTGTACGAGGAGCGCTTTGATTGGGGCGGCTTCTCCCGGGAGGACATGCGGCGGTGGAAGCGCCGTTTCCTCGACTGACACGCTCACGACGCCGTCCCGGTCCCCTCCATCGACACGTCGAGCCGGTCGAAGGCGTGGCCCAGGCCCACCACGCCGAGCGCCACCTCGGCCACGAGCACCGCCGCCGCGACGAGCCCCGCGAAGGGCAGCGCCCACACGTCCAGGCCCAGGAGCCGGTCCAGGCCGAAGCCCACCAGCGCCGCCAGCAGCGCCGCGGGCAGCATCCCCACCAGCAGCACCACCAGCGTGCCCACCAGCGTCAGCAACCGCTGCCCGAGTGCCTCCAGGCCACGCACCCGCTCACCCTCCGGTGGCAGCCACGCCGGAAACAGCACCACCGCCGCGTTCTGCACGAAGAGCCCTCCGAGCGACACCGCCGGCAGCACCCAGATCGCCCCCAGTCCCCCCGCCACCCAGAGCGCGGTGTGCGCGCCCCCCTGCCACACCGAAAGCGCCACCGCCAACAGGAGGAGCCCCATCTGGCTCACCCCGAGCAGCAGCGCCGGCGCGGCGAGCTCCGCCGCCACCACCTGCCTGCCCGTGAGCGGCAACGCCCGGAGCTGCTCCAGCCGGGGCAGGTCCATGCGCAGATCGAACCGCAGGGCGGACGGCCCGAAGAAGCACAGCACTCCGGCGAGCCCCGCGCACAACGGCGCCATGAAGAGGCGCACGTTGGCGAGCACCTCGGACGTGCCCCGGCCCGAGGCCACGGTCGCCACCAATCCACCCACCAACCCCGCGACGAGCAGCCGCCCTGCCCCGCCCAGCCGCCGCCCCGCGACGAGGTTCTTCCAGACGATCGCCACCTCCGGCCGGCCCGTGGGCGCGAGCCGGAAGAACGCGGGGCGCGCACGCAGGAGCGTGGGGTGGCCGCCCTCGCGCGAGAGCTGTTGCCGGAGCCGGGCCCGCTCCTCGGCCCGGATCACCGCCGCCTCCTCGAAGGGCACCGACGCCCGCATCACCCACACGTAGTGCACGGCGAACAGGCCGAGCCCGAGCGGCAGTGTCCGCAGGAAGGCCCCCACGTCCGGCGCGAGCGGCAGGGCCACCAGCATCCGTCCCGGCCACAGCGCCGGCGAGTCCATCAAGGAAGCCAGCCAGGCCTGGAGCTGCCGGGGGTGGTTGAGCTGCGTGGGCAGGGGGTGATCGCCCAGCGCGGAGATCCCCGCCATGACCAGCAAGGCGCTCACGGCGGTGAGGGCGGCCCAGCGCAGCGCCGTCCCCGCCCCGCCGTGCTGGGCGAGCCGCGTGCGCACGAAGGAGGCCGCGGTCACGTGCAGGTGCACCGTGGCGAGCGTCAGGGTGGCGCCGAGGAAGAAGAGGACGGGGTGCCCGGACACCACGCGGCTCACGAAGAGCGTGGCGAAGAAGGCACCCACGGCCGCGCCCGCCAGGCCCCGGGCGAGCTTGTAGTGCAGCAACCCCCGCCGCGACACGGGCGCGGGGAAGAACTGCTGCATCTCCGTCTCGTTGAAGGACAGCGAGGGCCGGTCCGGTCCCAGCGCCCAGGCGGAGAGCACCGTGCCCAGCATCGCGGAGGCGAGCATGAACTGGCTGAAGAGCTGCGCCATGGGAGGGGCCGTGCCCTCCTGTCCCTGGTAGCTCAGCCGCCGCAGGAAGACGGAGTACACGTACAGCCCGCCCACTACCGCGCCCACGAGGTACTTCGGTTGGCGCAGGCGCTGGAGCTGGCGCAGCAACCGGTTGCGCGTCGAGGCCAGCCACAGGAACGTCACCGCGCGAGGGAAGCTCATGCGCCCTCCCGCTCCGGCCGAGGCTCGGGCGGCGCGCTGGTGATCCGGATGAAGAGCTCCTCCAGGGACGCGGCCGAGCCGTCCGGGCCACTGAGCTGCGCGCGGATGTCCGCGAGCGTCCCGAGCGCCACCGCGCGCCCCCCGGCGATGACGAGGATGCGGTGGCACAGTTCCTCCACCAGCGGCAGCAGGTGCGAGGAGAGCACCAACGCCGTCCCCGCCTCCGCGCGCTGGCGCAGCGAGGCCTTCATGCGGCGGATGGCCAGGGGATCCAACCCCGTCAGCGGCTCGTCGAGGATGATGAGCCGCGGCGAGTGGAGGAAGCCGCAGGCGATGGACAGCTTCTGCTTCATCCCGCGCGACAGCTCTCCGGGCAGGGCCTTCTCCTTGCCGGCCAGCTCCATCTCGAGGAGCAGCGCCCGCGCCCGCTCCTCCCAGTCCGCCACCCCGTACAGCCGGGCCACGAAGTTCAGGTGCTCCCAGACGGTGAGGTACTCGAAGAGACGCGGCTCGTCCGGGAGGAAGGCCAGGGCGTGCTTGGCCTCGACGGGGGCGCTCGCCAGGTCATGCCCAGCCACCCTCACGCGCCCGGTGGAGGGCGGCAGGATGCCCGCCAGGCAGCGCAGCGTGGTCGTCTTCCCCGCCCCGTTGGGCCCCACCAGCCCGAGCACCTCGCCCGGAGCGAGCTGGAAGCTCAGCCCCTGCACGGCCTTCACCTCGCCGTAGGCCTTCTCCAGCCCCTCCACATCCAGCACCGGCGCCCTCATCCCGGCTTCGCTCATGTGCGACAAAATACGCGGCCCCCCGGGCGGATTCCAATCAATGGGGCCGCCCCCTGCTCACGGCGGGAGCGGGCTCCCCTCGAAAGCGCTAGGGTATGCCCCCTTGGAGGGTGTGATGCGGTTCCTCAATGACCAGAAGCCTCCCTACGATCTCACCTACAACGACTGCTTCATGGCGCCGGCCCGCTCGGAAGTCGGCTCGCGGCTGGACGTGGACCTGACACCGGCCGATGGCCTGGGCACTACCCTCCCCATCGTCGTGTCCAACATGACGGCCGTCTCGGGCAAGCGCATGGCCGAGACGGTGGCGCGCCGCGGGGCCATCTCCGTGCTGCCCCAGGACATCCCGCTCGACATCGTCGAGAGCAACATCGCCTACGTGAAGTCGCGCCACCCCGTCTACGAGACGCCCATCACCCTGCGGCCCGGCGACACCATCCAGCAGGCGCTCAACCTCATCCACAAGCGCGCCCACGGCGCCGTCATCGTCGTCAACGAGCACGAGGAGCCCGTCGGCATCTTCACCGAGAACGATGCCGCCGGCTTCGACCGCTTCACCCAGCTGCAGCGGGTAATGGCCACGGATCTGCTCACCATCGACGAGGGCACGCCGCTGGAGACGATCTTCGATCGCCTGTCCAGCAAGCGGCTCACCTCCGCGCCGGTGGTCCGCGGGCGCCGGCTCATCGGCGTGGTGACGCGCAAGGGAGCGCTGCGCTCGACGCTCTACAAGCCCGCGCTGGATGCGAAGGGCAAGCTGCTCATCGCCACGGCCATCGGCATCAACGGGGACGTGAAGGCCAAGGCCGAGGCCCTGCTGCGCGCGGGGACGGATCTGCTCGTCGTGGATGTGGCGCACGGCCACCAGCGCCGGATGCTCGAGGCGGTGGAGATCATCCGCGCCCTCTCCCCTTCCGTGCCCGTCATGGCCGGCAACGTCGTCACCCGCGAGGGGACGCGGGATCTCATCTCGGCCGGCGCGGACCAGGTGAAGGTGGGCGTGGGACCCGGAGCCATGTGCACCACGCGCATGATGACCGGGGTGGGCCGGCCCCAGTTCTCCGCGGTGCTGGACTGCGCGGAGGAGGCCCGGAAGCACGGCAAGCATGCCTGCGCCGATGGTGGCGTCCGGCACCCGCGCGACGTGGCGCTCGCGCTCGCGGCGGGCGCGGCCAACGTGATGATCGGCTCCTGGTTCGCGGGCACCTACGAGAGCCCGGCGGACGTCCTGCGCGACAGCGATGGCCGCTTCTACAAGGAGAACTTCGGCATGGCGTCGCAGCGCGCCGTCAAGGCCCGCTCGCGCGGCGAGTCCCTCTTCGAGCGCGCCCGCAAGGAACTCTTCGAGGAGGGCATCAGTACCTCGCGCATGTACCTGGACCCGGATCACCCCGGCGTCGAGGACATCATCGATCAGATCATCGCGGGCGTGCGCAGCTCCTGCACCTACGCGGGCGCGCGGACACTCGAGGAGTTCCACCAGCGGGCCGTGGTGGGCGTGCAGAGCCAGGCGGGCTACGACGAGGGCCGCCCGGTCCGCACCAGCTGGTGAAGGCCCTCTCCCCTGGACGGGAGGACAACGTCACCGGGTCGCGCTTTCCCCGTCCTCCCAGCCTGGATTGACACCCCGGACGCGCGAGACAACCTTGCGCGGTAGGGGCTGGGTGGGCCTGGAGGGGGGATCAATGGGGGCGGGCCGATTTGTGACAGCACTCGTGTGTACCGCGCTGGTCATCTCGGGCGCGGGAGGATGCGGGGCCACGGACACCTCGTGGGCGCCGGAGGAGGACGCCCTCGAGCAGTCCCAGGCGCCGCTCGCCACGCGGACACCGCAACCCGTCGTCAGCGCCGAATACAAGCTCCCGGCCGCCGTGGATCCGGACATCCTGCCGGATCGCTTCACCGAGCTGTGGGCGCGGGTCTACCGCCCGGCCACGTTGAAGCGGGGCCACCGCTACCCGGTGCTCGTCTTCCTGCACGGCAATCACGCGACGTGCGGCACGGGCTCCAACCCCCGCATCGACGACAGCGTGGAGTACACCGAGCTGGGCACGTGCCCGCCGGACTACGAGGTGGTCCCCAGCCACGCCGGGTATGGCTACATCGCCGAGCCGCTCGCGGCCCGGGGCTACATCGTAGTGTCCATCAACGCCAACCGCGGCATCAACGCGGGCGAGGGGCTCCCCGGAGACCTGGGCCTGAACCTGGCCCGGGGGCGGCTCATCCTCAAGCACCTCGCCCTGCTCAGCCGGTGGAACCGCGGCCTTGAGCCCACGCCCGGCTCGCTGGGGGTGAGCCTGAAGGGGCAGTTGGACTTCCAGCAGGTGGGGTTGATGGGGCACTCGCGAGGCGGCGAGGGCGCGCGGGCGGCCTACGTCCAATATGGCGACCCCGGCAGTCCCTGGAAGCAGCGCATCCCCGACAGGCTGCGCTTCAACGGCATCTTCGAGATCGGCTCCGTGGACGGGCAGACCGGGCGCGTGCTCGATGCCAACGGCACGCGGTGGAACGTCCTGCTGCCCGTGTGTGACGGGGATGTCTACAATCTCCAGGGCATCCGCCCCTTCGATCGCATGCTGCTCACCCGGGACGAGCAGCCGAAGCGGATGAAGTCCACGCTCACCGTCTGGGGGGCGAACCACAACTACTACAACACCGAGTGGCAGGAGTCGGACTCGCTGGGGTGCACCGGCCACGAGCCCCTGTTCTCGACCGGGCCGGGGGTGTCGGGCTCCACGGCCCAGCAGGAGACGGGCCGCATCCCCATGCTCGCCTTCTTCCTCGCCAACGTCGGGCGGCACCGGGAGGAGGTCTGGGACCGGCTCTTCGATCCGCAGTTCCCCGTACCGCCCAGCCTGACCGGGATCACCCGCGTGGACCGTGGCATGACCCCCACGGCGGACGAGGCGGTCACCCTGCGGCTCGAGGACTTCCTCGGCCCCACCGGTCTCGGCACGTCCGGCATCCCCAACGACGCGAGCAACATCCACATCGAGCACGGACCGCTCCCCGAGCATGATGCGCTGCTCCAGGGGGCGCGGATCTCCTGGATGTCCGCCGGGGAGGACACCTGGTTCCAGGCGAACTTCACCCGGCCCGGCAAGGGGCTGTCGCTGAAGTCCTACGCCACGTTGGAGTTCCGCGTCGAGCGCGCCCCGAGCGGCTTCAACAGCTACCTCGAGCCGGCCCACTTCTCGGTGCAACTGGTGGACGCGAAGGGGGGCCTCTCGGAGCCGCTCGACATCGCCGATTTCGTGGATCTGCGGGGGCCCGCGGGGGGACCGTTCGGAGACTTCCACTCCATGTTGCAGACGGTCCGGCTGCCGCTCGCGGCGTTCCGGGCGGACAACCTCCAAGCCATCCGGGGGGTGCGCTTCACCTTCGACAAGACGCCGAGCGGGGAGCTCTTCCTGGCCAACCTCCGCGCCTCCAAGCAGGGCACCCTCACGATCCATCCGCTGGCCACGGGGCCCGAGCCCGGGAGGGAGCTGCGTCCCCGGCCGCTCGTCCGGAGGCAGGTGCCCGGCAGGGTCGTCCGCTTCGAGCGGCGCAAGGATGGACTGCTCGAGCTCGAGCTGCGCAGTGACGTCCCCTTCACCGTCCGGGATGAGCTGCTGACCCTGGTGGTGGGAGAGCTGGAGACCGCCTCGAGCCGCTACCCGGATCCGAATGATCAGCGGCGCGTGGTGTTCACGCTCCCCTCGCGGGAGCTCGCCCGGGTGAAGGCGGGCGAGCCACTCCAGGTGCGGTATGGGCGGGGGCCATCGAGTCCCGAATGGACGTTCGGTCCGCTCGCCAGGTAGCTGCAAGGCCGCTTGCCCGGGTGACGGCCTTCCTGCATCCATACGTCCTGACATAAGGTCCGGCGCCGGAGCCCAGGAATGAACCCACGGGCCCATCTGGAGCCGGAATGAGCACGGAAACGAAGAAGCCCTCGCTGTACGAGCGGCTGGGGGGCGTCTACGCCATTGCCGCGGTGGTGGACACCTTCATCGATCGCATCATGGTTGCCCCCGAGTTGAACGCGAACCCGCTGGTGGACGAGGCGCACCACCGCGTGCCCAAGGCTGGCTTCAAGTACCTGGTCACGGAGATGGTGTGCCAGGTGACCGGCGGTCCCCAGCGCTACACGGGCAAGACGATGGCCGAATCCCACAAGCACCTGAACATCTCGGCCTCGGAGTGGGTGGTGTTCGCCGGCATCTTCAAGGGCGTGCTGGATGAGTACAAGGTCCCGGAGGCCGAGCAGGCGGAGCTCTTCGCCATCGTCGGCAGCACGCGCTCGGATATCGTGGTCGAGAGCCCGGTGGCCAAGGTCGGCTGATCGGCTGATCGTCGGATCTCCAGCGGATCCGCATCGCCAGATCGTTTGATCCATTGCCGATTTCTCGCTGAATAGATATTGGCAGTGCGAATTCATCCCTCTTCACAAGGAGAACCCACAATGGCCGCGAAGACGAAGACCGCTACCGCGAAGAAGGCTGCATCCTCCGACAGGGGCCCGACGAAGTCCGAGCTGCTGGTGTCCATCGCCGAGGAGACCGGGCTGAGCAAGAAGCAGGTGTCCTCCGTGTTCGAGGCCCTCAGCGGGCAGATCCAGAAGAGCATGGGCGGCCGCGGTCCCGGCAAGTTCGTGGTGCCGGGCCTGATGAAGATGAAGGTCGTGAAGAAGCCGGCCACCAAGGCGCGCAAGGGCATCAACCCGTTCACCGGCCAGGAGACGATGTTCAAGGCCAAGCCGGCGCGCAAGGTCGTGAAGATCCAGCCCCTCAAGGCGCTGAAGGACATGCTCTAAGCCGTTGAATCGCTGAAGAGCCGAAGACGGGGGCCGGGGCCTGGTGGGCTTGGCCCCCGATTCGTTGCGGGGCGTCATGACATCTTCGTCATGGCGACACTGTCAGGGGCTCGCTGGAAGTTTCCGAGCCCGGCGCTCACCAGTTGGAGTACCCTCCGAGGGCTTGAGAACGACCACGAAGCCGTACGTCCGTCTCTGTGCGTCCGCCCTTGTCCTCCTGGCGATGGGTTGTGGCCGGCGGCAGCCCTCACCGTCGCCGTCCGAGATGCTTCCCGAGGTTGGCCCCTCCGAGCTGCGCGCCCCCGAGGCGTTCGGCGTCATCACGGACCGCGCCGATCGCTCTCGCGCGCTCTTCCTGGAGGCCAGCCGGGTGCTGCTCCACCCGCGGTGCGCGAACTGCCATCCCGATGGGGACTCGCCCTACCAGCGGACCGGGTGGCAGCTGCACAATCCTCCCGTCCTGCGCGGCCCCGAGGACCGCGGCATCGCCGGGATGGAGTGCACGAGCTGCCACCAGGACCGCAACGTGGAGCTCGCCCGGGTGCCCGGGGCGCCGAATTGGCACCTCGCGCCCCTGGAGATGGCCTGGGTGGGCCGCACGCCTCGCCAGGTGTGCGAGCAGCTCAAGGACCCGAAACGGAACGGGGGCAAGTCGCTGGCGCAGATCGTCGAGCACAACGCGCACGATGAGCTGGTGGGCTGGGGCTGGAAGCCCGGTGCGGACCTCGAGCCGGCACCGGGTACGCAGGAGCGCTTCGGCGCCATCGTGTCGGCAGGGGGGGAGACGGGCGCGGAGTGCCCGCGCGAGGAGGCACGGCCATGAGCATTCGAGTCCGTATCAATGGCGTCGACAAGGAGCTCGACGTCGATCCCGAGATGCCGCTGCTCTGGGCCCTGCGTGATGTGCTGGGCCTCACCGGCACGAAGTACGGCTGCGGCCAGGCGCTGTGCGGCGCGTGCACCGTCCACCTCGACGGCCAGACGGTGCGCGCCTGCGTGACGCCCATCCGCCGCGCGGACGGGCACTCGGTGACGACGATCGAAGGGCTCTCGCCGGACGGCAACCACCCGCTGCAGCGCGCCTGGGTGGACCTGGGCGTTCCCCAGTGCGGGTTCTGCCAGGCGGGACAGATCATGTGCGCGGCGGCCCTGCTCGCGAAGAAGCCGCGGCCCAGTGACACCGAGATCGATCAATCGCTGGCGGGCAACCTGTGCCGGTGTGGCACGTACACGCGCATTCGCGCGGCCGTGAAGAAGGCCGCGGGAATGAACGAGAAATAGGGGGAGGACGCGATGAGCAACCGGCACACGTTGATTGCCCGGCGGACCTTCCTCGCGGGCTTGAACCTCGCCGTGGGCGGCCTCGCCATCGGCTTCTTCTCCAGTGACAGCCTCGCGGACGAGCCCACGGGGAAGCGCTCCGGGCCCAGGCCGCCGACGAGCTCCCAGGCCGAGGAGTCCTCCGCCCCGGGGCTGAACCCGAACGTCTTCGTGCACGTGGCGGCCGACGGACTGGTGACGATTGTCTGCCACCGCTCCGAGATGGGCCAGGGCATCCGCAGCTCGCTGCCCGTGCTGATCGCCGACGAGCTCGGCGCGGACATGGCGCGGGTGAAGATCGTCCAGGCCGATGGAGATCCGGTTTACGGCGACCAGAACACGGACGGCTCCAACAGCGTCCGCGGCATCTACGAGGACATGCGCCGGGCGGGCGCCACCGCGCGCACCATGCTGGTGGCGGCCGCGGCGAAGCGCTGGAAGGTGGCCCCGGACACCTGCGAGGCCAGCAACCACGTCGTGATTCACCACCCGAGCCAGCGCAAGCTCGGCTTCGGAGAGCTGGCGCTCGAGGCGGGCAAGCAGACGGTGCCCAAGCCGGCGGAGGTCAAACTCCGGCCGAAGGCCGAGCTGCGCAACGTGGGCAAGGAGCTGCCTCTCATTGACGGGCCCGCCTACGTCAACGGGAGCGCGGTGTTCGGAGCCGACATCCGGCTGCCGGGTATGCTCACGGCGGTGATCGCCCGGCCGCCCATCGTGGGAGCCCGGGTGGCGAAGTACGACGCCACCCGCGCGCTGGCGATTCCCGGGGTGAAGCGGGTCATCGAGCTTCCGGCGCCGAAGGCTCCGTACGCCTTCCAGCCCTGGGGAGGCATCGCCGTCCTCGCGGAGAACACCTGGGCGGCGATGAAGGGCTGCGCCGCGCTGGAGATCATCTGGGACGAGGGCCCGAACGCGGCCTATGACTCGGAGCAGTACCGCAAGACGCTGAGCGCGTCCGTGCAGGCGCCGGGCACCGTGCTGCGCAGCGTCGGAGATGCCGAGGGCGCGCTCGCCAAGGCGGCGCGGGTCATCGAGGCCGAGTACCACGTCCCCCACCTGTCGCATGCGCCGATGGAGCCACCGGTCGCGGTGGCGCGCGTCGAGGGTGGCACGTGTGAGATCTGGGCTCCGACGCAGCACCCGCAGGCGGCACGCGCGACGGCGGCCCAGGTGCTGGGACTTCCCCCCGAGAAGGTCACGGTCCACGTGACGTTCCTGGGCGGCGGCTTCGGGCGGAAGTCCAAGGCGGACTTCATCTCCGAGGTGGTGCTGCTCGCGAAGGAGGCGGGAGTGCCGGTGCGCGTGCAGTGGACGCGCGAGGACGACCTCCGCAACGACTACTACCACTCCGTCAGCGCGCAGCGGCTGACCGCGGGCCTGGACGAGAGCGGCAAGGTGGTGGCCTGGAGACACCGCACCGCGTTCCCGCCGATCGGCTCGACCTTCGGGCCCGTCAACCGGCCCTCGGTGGGGGATCTGCAGCAGGGCGTGCTGGACCTGGGAATCGGGGTGCCCAACATCCGCGCGGAGGCGTGCGAGGCCAATGCCCACGTGCGCATCGGCTGGCTGCGATCCGTCTACAACATCTTCCACGCGTTCTCGGTCAACTCCTTCATCGACGAGATCGCCCACGCCCGGGGCGAGGACACGCGGGATGTGATGCTGGAGGTGCTCGGGCCGGCGCGGGCGGTGAAGACGGTGCAGGAGCTTGGCGTCGAGAAGCTCGCCAATTACGGCCAGCCGCTGGAGAAGCATCCGGTGGACGTGGGCCGCCTGCGGGGCGTCATCGAGCGGGTGACGGAGCTGTCGCGGTGGAGCGATCGGAAGAAGGACGGCAGGGCGCTGGGCCTGGCCGCGCACCGGAGCTTCCTGTCCTACGTGGGAGTGGTCGCGTCGGTGGTGCGCAAGCCGGACGGCAAGGTCGCCGTGGACGAGGCGTGGATCGTGGTGGATGCCGGCACGGTCATCAATCCGGACCGTGTGCGGGCCCAGATGGAGGGCTCGATCATCTTCGGAATGAGCATCGCGCTGTACGGTGCCATCACGATGAAGGGCGGCGCGGTCGAGCAGTCGAACTTCCGCGACTTCCGGCTCACGCGCATCGGCGAGGCGCCGCGCAAGATTCACGTGGAGATCGTTCAGAGCGACGCGGCTCCGGGAGGCATTGGCGAGCCGGGTGTGCCGCCCGTGGCGCCGGCCATCGCCAACGCCGTCTTCGCGCTCACGGGAACGCGCGTGCGCGAGCTGCCGATCGCCAAGGCACTCAAGGCCTGACCGAGAGGGGGGAGCGGACGGGCCGCGACGAATCGCTGGTGGGGGGATGGGAGGCTGGGACGACCTCTTCTATTCTTCCGGACGGCGCTGCCCGTAGGCCCACCGTCCCTCATGCCCCCTGCCCTCCGCGGATTCTGGAACGAGTCCCGCCCCGCACCTGACGGGCTCCGGGTCCGCGTGAGGGTGCTGGCCACGCGGGTGCTGCTGGGCCTCCTGCTCGCAGCCGCCGGGAGTGCCTGGGCTCTGGAGCCGGGCAAGGCGTTGACCCAGTTCCCTTCCCGCACCTGGCAGACGGAGAACGGGCTGCCGCAGAACAGCATCCTGTCCCTCGTACAGACGGCGGACGGCTACCTCTGGGGCGGCACCTATGAGGGGCTGGTGCGCTTCGACGGCGTGCGCTTCACCGTCTTCGACCCGGAGAACACGCCAGCCCTCCCGGATCGCTTCATCTGGGGCCTCGCCCGCGGCCAGGACGGGACGCTGTGGATCGGCACGGGCTCGGGGCTCGCCGGCATGCGGGAGGGCACCTTCTTCCGCGTCACCCCACCCCAGGGCATCACCCTGCGCAACCTGCGCCACCTGCTGCCCGCCCGGGATGGGAGCCTGTGGATCACCACGGCCGGTCACGGGCTGCTGCGTCTCTCCCAGGGACACTTCCAGGTGTGGAAGGCCGAAGACGGGCTCGGCAGCGATCACGTGGATGCGCTCGCCGAGGACGCGGCCGGGAATCTCTGGGTGGCCTCGCAGGGCGGCCTGCTGCGATGGGACGGCGCCGCTTTCCAGAAGGGGCCCGCCTTCGCGGACACGCATTCCCGGGTGCTGTCGCTCGCGCTGGACCGGGACGGCGCCCTCTGGGCCGGCACCCTGAATGGCCTCGTGTACCGGCTGCGCGACGGGAGGATGCACCCGGTGCCCGAGGCGAGCCTGCCGGGCACCCCCATCGGGGTCCTGCTCGTGGACCGGCCGGGCACGCTCTGGGTGGGGAGCACGGACCGCGGGCTGTTGCGCCTGACCCACGGCCAGCGCTCCGTCCTGGAAACCCCCTCCGGGCTGGAAGGTGACGCGGTGCTCGCCCTGCTGGAGGACGCCGAGGGCAACCTCTGGGTGGGGACGGAGTCGCGGGGACTGCACCGCCTCACGGATGGGCTCTTCTCCCCGTACGGCCGCCCCGAGGGGGTGACGCACGACATGATGGCCGCCCTTCACGAGTCCCACGACGGCAGCCTCTGGTTCGCCACCCTGGGCGGCGGCATCACCCGCCTGAAGGATGGGGAGATGACGCACTGGACGACGCGCGAAGGGCTCCCCAGCAACCGGGTCCTCTCCATCGCCGAGGCGCGGGACGGCGGCCTCTGGCTCGGCACCCAGCGAGGCGTGAGCCGCTGGCAGGCGGGGACGATCACCCGCTCGCTCGGAGAGGCCGAGGGACTGCCCGGGGGCGTGCGCACCGTCCACGAGGATGAGCAAGGCACCCTCTGGGCCGGAACCCATCTGGGGCTCGCCCGATGGAATGGGAAACGCTTCGAGCTGCTCTCGCCACGGGACGGGTGGCCCGGTGCCTCCATCACCGTGCTGCACCCTCGGGCCGCGGGAGGTTTCTGGGTGGGTTACAGCAACGGCGGCCTGGGCTCCGTCCAGGCGGGCCGCCTCGTTCCCCTGGCGTCCGGGGAGACACCGCTCGCCGGCTCCATCCTGACGCTCCACGAGGAGGCTGACGGCACGCTCTGGATCGGCTCCACCACGGGCCTCTTCCGATGGAAGGCCGGGCGCCTCACGCGCTTCACCCGGGCCGAGGGGCTCTTCGACGACATCATCCTCCAGGCCCTGCCCGATGGGCGCGGCAACCTGTGGCTGGGCTGCAACAAGGGCATCTTCCGCGTCTCCCTGGAGGAGTTGGAAGCGGTGGCCGGGGGCCGGCTCGCCCAGGTCCGCTCGCGGCTCTTTGGGACGGACGACGGGATGCGCTCCCCGGAGTGCAACGCCGTGGGGTGGCCGTCCGGGCTGCGCACCCGGGATGGGCGGCTGTGGTTCCCCACCATCCGCGGCGCCGTCAGCTACGATCCGGAGCACGAGGTAGCGCCCGGGGCCTCGCCGCCACCGGTGCTGCTCGAAGAGGTCCGGGTGGATGGGCGGACCGTGCCCACCTCCCAGTGGGGTCACATCCCTCCCAGCACGGAGCGAGTGGAGATCCACTACACGTCCCCGAGCCTGGGAGCGCCGCAGCGCCTGCGCTTCCGCTACCAGCTCGAGGGGCTCGACAGGGACTGGGTGGAGGCCGGGCCGGAGCAGCGCAAGGCCGACTACACCCACCTGCCGCCGGGGGACTACCGGTTCCGCGTCATGGCGCTCTCGACGGAGGACGGCCAGACGGCGCCCGCCGCGGAGCTGAGGCTCCGGCAGCAACCCCGCTTCCACGAGACGCTCCTCTTCCGGGCGGCCTGCGCGCTGGCGGGGGCGCTTGTCATCGCTGGTGGGGTGAGGCTGCGCCTGCGCGGACACCGCCTGCGCGAGCGCCAGCTCCAGGCGCGTGTCGAGGAGCGCACCACCGAGCTGAGCGCCCGTCTCCAGGAGCTCCAGGACACCCGGGAGCGGCTCGTCCAGGCGGAGAAGATGGCCGCGGTGGGGACGCTCGCCTCGGGCGTCGGGCATGAGATCAACAACCCGCTCGCCTTCATCATCTCCAACCTCCACTACGTGACGGGGGAGCTGAGAGAACTCACGAAGCGAGAGGAGGAGTCCGGGCGCTGGCAGGAGGTGGAGCAGGCGCTCTCCGATGCGAAGGTGGGCGCGGAGCGGGTGCGCCGCATCGTGGCGGACCTGCGGACCTTGGCCCGTGCCCAGCGGGAGCCTTCGAAGGAGGTGGACCTCCATGCGCTGCTCGACGTGTCCCTGGCGACCGCGGACGGGCAGCTCCGCCCCCGGGCCCGGGTGGTGAAGGAGTATGGGACGCCGCCGACGGTGCTCGGTGACGAGACGCGGCTGGGCCAGGTCTTCCTCCACCTGCTCGTCAACGCCGCCCAGGCCATCCCCGAGGGAGGCGCGGACCAGAACGAGGTGCGTGTCACCACGCGCCGGGACGAGCGGGGGCACGCCGTCATCGAGGTGCGCGACACGGGGATGGGAATTCCCGCCGAGGTGCTGCCGCGCATCTTCGAGCCCTTCTTCACCACGAAACCCGTGGGCGAGGGGACCGGGCTCGGCCTGTCCATCTGCCACACCCACCTGAAGGCCATGGGCGGCGACATCCAGGTGCGGAGCGAGCCGGGACGCGGCACCACCTTCGCGGTCACCCTCCCCCCTTGCGCCTGGGAGTATAGGTAGGGAGGAAGGCCTGTGGACGGGAGGCGACGCCGGGCACCCTGCCCTTCCCCAACGGGTTCGAATCCCGTCGGGGACACGATGAACCGGGAGAAGAACTCCTCCACTGTGGGCACTTCCCTCTTCGACGGGAGCGCTGTGCGTCCGCTCGGGTCGAGCACCGCGCCCATGGCGACGCTGTCCGCGCTCCAGTGGGCGCCCTCGATGGCGTAACGAATTTCCCCCAGCTCAGCCGAGAGGCTGATGTGTTCCATCTGCGTTCCTCCTCGGGTGGATTGGATGAGGACGCCCTGGCCGACCAGCCAGGACGGCAGCGGGGATGACCGCCAAGATGCTTATGCCGAGAAGCGTGCGGCTTTAACGGGTGACACTCACGGAGCGGAAGGTGGAGGCGCCGTGCCGCGCGACACGCATTGGACGGTGCAGGAGGGCCCGGACGACCCGGCGCGAGATCCTTCCGCGCGCATCCATCCAGGTATGATGCGGCTCATGCGCCACCGCCGCTGATTGTCTCCATTCACTCCAAGTGTCGGTTAATCCACTGCAAATCACCCAGAGTGAACATGGTGATTGATTCAGGAATTGAGGCCCTGTTAGGGATCCGGGTTCGGCGTTTGAAAGATCCAGACATCCGGAAGGGGGCGTCATGTTCCGACATGGAAGTCGTCTGCGTTGGGCCCATCGGGCGCTGCTGGCTGCGGGGGGAACGGTGCTGGCGCTGGCGCCAGAAGCAGTGCGGGCCTTGGATACCAAGACGGGACACACGGGCCATGGAGATGTCGCGGCCGAGCAACCTCTGCCCAATGGATTGCTGGCTACCCAGGGGCCCATGGAGCAGATGGGAGCCTGGCTCACGCCCCCGATGCCTTCCGAAGCGGAGCGGATGCAATCCATCCATACCGTCCTGTTGCCCGATGGCAAGGTCCTGATGGTGAGCGGGAGCAGCAACCGCAACCGTATCGAGGCCACCACGAACGGCAAGGATGGCAAGGTCGCCGATGGCGTGGATGTATCGAATTACGATGTCACCAACAACGTCGCCATCTTCGATCCGGAGGCCGCATCCCAGGGCAAGCCCTCGTACAGGAAGATCCCAGGTCCGCGCCCCATCACCCGGCGGAATGACAAGAACAAGGCATACAGTGAGAACATGGACCCGTTCTGCTCGGGTCATCTCCACCTGCCGGACGGGAATGTCCTCTTCGCGGGCGGCACCCAGAACTACTATCCAGGCGAACAGTTCGCCGGCTCGCACCTGGCCCGCATCTTCGATTGGAAGACTGGCACCTGGAGGGATGGAGGGCGGATGGCGGAGGGGCACTGGTATCCCACCCTCTTCCCCCTGGCCACCGGTCAGGTGGGGGTGATCTCCGGCCTCGTGGACTATGTGGGCGGAGGCAACAGCTCGGTGGTGGAGTTCTATGACCACACCCAGCCGCCAGAGAAGGCCTGGAAGTCCACCGATATCCGGACCCTGCCCAACAGTCCCTTCAATACCCCCATCGGCACCGGGACGGAGTTGGACAGCCTCGACCATTATCCCCGGCTGCATCCCCTCCCCGATGGTCGATTCCTCATCACCGGCGACGGCTCGGGAGGAGGTGTTTTCGCCAGCCGCAACAGCTATTACATGAGCATCGACTACCAGCAGGGCACCCCTGTCTTCTCTTTCAAACCCGGGCCCATCCGGGCGCAGACCCGCAGGGAGTACAGCTCGGCGGTGATGGATCCGAACACCCCCGGAGACATCCTGGTGACAGGTGGAATGCTGGGCTCGGAGAACATCAACATCGGAGCCAGTCTCCCGCCGAGCTCCCCCAAGGTCTTCGTGACGGGCGACCTGGAGCGCTTCCACTACGACGCGGATCCCACCAAGGCCCGCTGGGTGCTCGACAGCAACGCGCTCGGTCCCTGGCCCGAGTCCTCGCGCATCATGCACGGCATGGTGCTCCTCCCCACCAAACAAATCCTCGTGGTGGGAGGAGGCAACTTCGCGTTCAGCCGTCCGGCCTTCCACCCCCTGATGCTGTCGCCCGATCTCTCCATGAAAGGGGGCTACAGGTCGACCAAGATGAATCCGGCCATCCAGCCGCGGCTGTATCACCAGTCCGCGATGCTCCTGCCGGATGGGCGGGTGCTCGTGATTGGAGGCAATTCCTCACGTGCCGCCCGACGGGTGAGTGATGGTTCGGTGCGGCTGGACACGTTCCGCGCGCCCAACGGCTCGTACGAGTTCGTGCAGAACGGCAGCTACTACATCCCCGCGGAAAACTGGCAGCCGGAGCTCTTCTACCCGCCCTATCTCTTCATCAAGGGAGAGCGCCCCGAGTTCGAACGGGCCTCGACGCCTGCCCTGGAACTGCCCTACGAGACGCTGGGAGAAGTGAAGCTCAAGGGGGGAATGACCTCCAGCGCCTCGGTGCTGCTGATCAAGCTCGGCTCGATGACCCATGGATGGGACATGGGACAGCGGCTCGTCGACCTGGAGTTCACCCAGGATCTCACCACCCGGACGGTGAGGCTCAAAGGCCCCAAGCGCTCCAATACGGTCACCCCTGGGTATTACATGCTGTTCTACGTGAACAGCCGTGGACAACCGTCCAAGGCGTTGATGGTGCACTTGTCGTGACCGGGTCGTGTCTCGGCCACCAGTTCCTCCCCAACTCCTCAGGAGCAACGAATGCCCGTCGATCTGAAGGCGACCCTCATCGATCCGACCGACCCCATCTACAAATCCCTGCTCGATAATCTCCAGGGGAACATCATCAAGGCCCATGGCCGCATGCATACGGCGAGCCTCTTTCTTCAATTCACCGGGACCCCGGCCATGGTGAAGAAGTGGATCTCGGATTTCTCCAAACAATACGTCACGTCCACGGCCGCCCAGATCGAACAGGCGAAGAGGTACAGGAACAAAGAGGACGGAGGAATCTTCGGAAACTTCTTCCTGACCGCCCTGGGCTACCAACACTCCCAGCTTGGAACCATCCCCCGGGACCGACAGGCCAGCTTCAACGCGGGCATGAAAAACGCGAAGATCCAGGAGCGGCTGGGAGATCCACCCGTCGAGCAGTGGGAGGGTGGTTTCCAACAGAACATCCATGCTCTGGCGTTCCTGGCCGATGACGACGAGGCGCGGCTGCGGGCGACCTGCGACACCGTGACCACGAGTTTGAACGGGGTGGCCACCGTGCTCACGAAGGAGCACGGCATGCGCTGGCTCAATGCCGAGGGCAAAGACATCGAGCCCTTCGGCTACCGGGATGGAGTGAGCCAGCCCGTGTTCCTCAAGGGGAGCGCCGAGGCCCCGGACGAGTACTCCCGATGGGATCCCTCCGCCCCCCTGGAGCTGGTGCTCGTCGAGGATCCCAATGTTCCTGGCAGGGACTGCTACGGCAGCTTCCTCGTGTTCCGCAAGCTCGAGGAGGATGTGGGGAGGTTCAACCAGCAGGTGAGCACGCTCGCGGCGGCGCTCGGGACGACCCCGGACCTGGCCGGTGCCTACGTGGTGGGCCGATTCAAGGATGGCACCCCGGTGACGCTCAGCGACAGACCCGGGACGACCGAGCCGAGACAACACATCGACTTCGACTACGAGCAAGATCCCGATGGAGCCCGCTGCCCCTTCCACGCTCACATCCGCAAGGCGAATCCGCGAGGAGATACCGGCCGATTCGCCCAACCGGGTATCCCGTTGGAGCAGGAGCGGAGGCACCGGATCGCCCGCCGGGGCCAGCCCTATGGCAACCCGAATGGCGGAACGGTCGGGCTGCTGTTCCTCTGCTTCCAGAGTGACATCTCACTCCAATTCGAGTTCATCCAATCCATCTGGGCCAACGCGATCCACTTCGTCAAGATGAACGGTGGGTTGGATGGGGTGATTGGCCAGGGGACGCAGGTGCCAGACGGTCCGCGGTGGTGCAAGACCTACGGAAGCCTGGACGAGACCATTCCCTTCGACTTCAGCAACGTCATCAAGCTCAGGGGGGGAGACTACTTCTTCGCGCCCAGCGTCGCCTTCCTCCAGGAATTGGGGACCGCAGGCTCAGCCAGGTGAAAGGGCGATCCCTGGTCCTACTCCAGCTGCAGTCCTGGATCTGTCGGCAGTTCACCGGAAACACAGGAGAGGTGGCACGATGAGTGAGAACGATCCGCCGTCCGGAGATTCCAACATCAAGAGGCGCGATTTCCTGGCGGGTGCGCTTCTTTCACCGCTGGTGTTGCCCATGCTCCTCGGGAGAGCGGCGGTGGCTCGCACACCCACCAAGACACCCACGGACACCACCATCGCCCGCCTGGCGATCTACCCCCCGTTGGGGATCAGCCGCGTGGGCAACAGCGCGGACTACTTCCTGGCGCCGGAAGTGCCAGGAATCTCTCCGGTGCCCGACGGGCGCTACAAGGACGGCTCGCAGAAGATCAAGAAGCAGGTCCAGCGCTTCCGCATCTATGCCTTCAACAAGGCGGGCGAGGTCCTCCGGGAAATCACCGTGGCCGATGGCAACACCATCGAGTGGACGGTCCACGTCGCCAACACCAAGGCGGCCTGGTATGGCTTCAACAACCCGCTCGACAACGGCGAGCTGGCGCCCGGCCTTCCTAGCCAGCTGCGCAATCAGTTCATCACCGACGACACCCAGCGCGCCACGATGCTGGTGATCAACCCGGGTCCGAAGAAGATCTCCGGTATCAGCATCAACGCCAAGGGGACTACGGCCACCTACGACATGGTCGGCCGGTTCTGGGGCAAGCTGAACGTCAAGCTGGGCCACCTCCGGACCGACGAGGCGGGCCGCCTGCTGGTGTTCCCTGGCGATGGTGTCTCGCAATCAGCGTTGCCGGACAACCCCATCAGCAACTTCTCCGACAACGATGGCTGGCATGACGATTGGTGCGATGGCGTCGTGCAGGCGAAGGTGCGCCTGAAGGACGGCACCAGCATGAATGTGGAGAACGGCTGGGTGGCGTGCTGCGGCCCCGATTTCGCGCCGGACATCCCGCCCTTCATCTCGCTCTACGACGTCATGTCCGACGTCAACATCGAGGCCGGCTGGGCACAACCTCCAGCGGTGCCGTTGTCTTTCACCAAGTACATCTACCCGTTCTTCCACCGCGTGGCCTTGATGGAATGGGTGGCCGCCGCCTCCAACCTGCAGCAGGGTTGGATCAAGCTCGGTGATTTCTCCGATCCGTCTTTCATCGCCAGTCTGGCGAACCCGAGCCCCGAGAACAAGACCTTCCGGCTGAGTGTGCTCGAGAAGTTCCGTAATCCCAACTCGAATGATTTGCAACAGTACGCGATTCCCTACATGTTGGGCGACGGCATCAACTATGACAATTCACCTGTCAGATGGTTCCGCATCCCCAAGCAACAGTACGCGATTCTCCAGCAATGGGCGGAAGGACAATTCGTCAACGATTTCAACGCCAACCCGGGCAATGAGATCACCCGCCTGGATCAGGTCTTCCTCGCCGAACAGCCCGAGGCGCTGACCCGCGCCGCACTGGAGCCCTGCTCGGGCGGCGCCTTCCATCCCGGAGTGGAGCTGACCTGGCCGTTGCGTCACAAGGAGCTGTACCGGGGTCCCTTCCGGATCGCGCTCGCCACCAACCGCAACCCCAATCTGATCCAGAACCTGGGACTGCTCCTGACCCCTGACAAGGCCTTTGGCGGCCACCCGGGTACCACGCCGGCTATCGCCCCCCAGATGCCGGGAGACCTCACGCGCTGGATGGGTTTGCCCTGGCAGTGTGATGCCTTCAGCTGCCAGCAGGTGAACTTCGCCAACAGCTCCAACGACAACTCCTCCGTCAACATCTCCAGCGACTTCCCCGTCGCCACCTGGTGGCCCGCGCTCCTGCCCATCGATGTCCTGCCGCAGGACTTCTACGAAGCGGTCCTCAATACCGAGCTGTCGGCGGTCGAGCGGGTGAAGTTCTTCCAGAACCGGGTTCCGTGGTCGCGAGGAGTGGCGGGAATCGGCTACCACGCCAGTGCGAGCTACACCAACGGGCTCAACCGGATGGTGTACTTGTGGGATCGCATGGGCTTCGTGGTGAAGAAGACCGCCCCGGCCGATCCGAGCTGGCCCAAGGAGATCCCCAAGGTCCTGTATGTCGAGGTGGATCGCGGCTCCATGGATCTGTCCACCAACGAACTGCCCGTCCGCGGGCTGAGGCGCAGATAAGCGTGGCGGCGAGGATCGACATCGCGATCATCGGGGGGGGCATCGCGGGTGCCGCGGCCGCACTGACACTCGCCGGACGAGGCCGCTCGGTGCTCATGTTGGCGCCCCCCTCGAAGGAAGGTCAGCGGACGGGAGAGTCCCTGTCCCCGGCGGCCCATGCGCTGCTTCGGGACCTGGGACTCACCGAGGCGTTCGCGAGCGGACCGCATCGCCCGTCCCACGTCACCTACGCGGCCTGGGGCACGGCGCTGCTCGCCCAGCGCAACTCCATCGTCCATACCGAGGGGCCGGGCCATGTCATCGACCGACAAGCGTTCGAGCGGATGCTGAGCGAAGCCGTCCACCGGCAGGGGGTGAGGACGGTGTCGGACTCGCTCGGCGAAGCAACCCGCGCCGGGGAGGGATGGTCGCTGACCCTGTCCGGTGGAGAGCGGGTGGAGGCGGGTTTCGTATTGGATTGCAGCGGCCGGACGGCCGTCTTCGCCCGGCGTGTCGCCAGGCGGCGCCGTGCCGACCGGTTGGTGGCGGCCTATGACTTCGTGACCCAGCACGACGAGAGCGTGGAGCCGACGCCCGCGACCCTCATCGAGGGGGTGGCGGGGGGGTGGTGGTACGCCACCCTGCTGCCAAACCGCCGGCTGGGCCTCGCCTTCTTCACGGATCCCGACCTGATGCCGCGCGAGGTGACCCGCGATGCAGGAGCGTGGCGAGCCCTGGCGGCCGGGACACACTTCATCCAACGCTGGCTGGACACCGCCGGGTACGCCATCCGCGAACCCGCGCGTATCACCAGCGCGGGGACGACATGGCTCGAGCCGGCCAGCGGGCCGGGCTGGGCCGCCGCGGGAGACGCGGCGGCGGCCTTCGACCCGCTCTCCTCCCATGGTTTGACCTCGGCCTTGTGGGGCGGGCGGCAAGCCGCCCTGGCGGCCCTGGCCTCATTCGATGGCAATCCCGAACCCCTGCTCCGCTACGCCGCGACCGTCGAGAACGCAGCCCGGAACTTCGTCGTACAACGGCAAGCGGTCTACGCCCACGAGCGTCGCTTTCGAGATCAGCCCTTTTGGAAGCGCCGCGCGGCACCCACCAATTGAGGGGCACGTCCCCGGGGCCGTGGCCCTGATGAGCGAAGGAGAGGAGCACCATGACGAGGACCGTTCGTCTGGCCGCGGCATGCATCGCGGCGCTGCTGTACACGAGCGCGGCCCGGGCTCATGATTTCTGGCTCGAGCCGGGCAGCTTCCGCGTCGCCAGGGGAGAGACCGTCGAACTGTCGTTACAGTATGGGGAGGAGTACGAGGGGAAGATCGCTCCGCGTGACAACTTCCTCATCGAGAAGTTCGTGTTGATCGGTCCCGATGGGACGGAGCCCGTACCAGGCCAGGACAAGCAGGAGATGGCTGGCCGTGTGACACTCCCGAAGGAGGGGCTCTACCTGGTCGCCTACCGCGGCAAGCGCCGGCCCATCCGGCTGGAGGCCGCGAGGTTCGAGGCCTACTTGAAGGCCGAGGGTCTGGAGCACGTCTCGCGGCTTCGCTCCGAGCGCAAGGAGACCCACAAGGGCGCCTCCGAGGTCTACTCGCGTTGCGCGAAGACACTGCTCGAGTCTGGGGGTGGCGCGACAGAAGGCCATGACCGCATCGCGGGGCTGCGCCTGGAGATCGTGCCGGAGACCAACCCGTACCGCGTGACCGCTGGCGCGGACCTGACGTTCCGAGTCCTGTTCGAGGGGAAGCCGCTGGCGAAGGGCCTCGTCATCGCGCGCAGTCGCGCCGAGCCGAAACATACCGTCGCCGCCCGCACCGATGCGGAGGGACGTGTGCGGCTGACGCTCGACCGCGCGGGCGAATGGCTCGTCAAGTGCACCCACATGGTCGCGGCACCGGAGGAGCTCGGCATGGATTGGGAGAGCCTCTGGGCCTCGCTCACTTTCGAGCTCCCGGCGCCCACCGGGTCAGGCGTCAAAAAGCAGTAGCACGAGGAGCGATATGAAAAATGTCTTGTCACGCCCCCTGTTCCGAAATCATCTTCTTCGAGCACTCACCCTCGTCCTCGGTTCGTTGCTGGGGGGCGGCACCCTGGCAGCCGATCATAAAGATGGGTTCGTCGTGGCGGGCCGTCCGGCGGCGGATATCACTGATTTCTTCGTCCTCCCCAGGCTGGATCAGCAAAACAGGAAGCGGCTCACGCTCATCCTGAGTTCGTATCCATCCGCGACGCCCAACGAGCTTTTCGATCCTGGATTGAACTACAGTCTCAGATTCCGGCCCGTGACAGGATTCACGAGCACCCCCTTCAAAGCAACCGTGTCGAACGAGGAGTTCAGGATCGACTGCCGGGCGACGGGCCGTGAGCTGCAGATCATGAACTGCAGATTCGTGCGGTTGATCGGAAAAGAGCCGCCAGCGGTCCTGCAGGAGGTCAGCGTGAACACCCGGGATCCGAGTGGGGGCGGCAATCCTGACTTCAAGGTCTTCGCGGGCCCCAGGGCGGATCAGCTGTTCACCGACCGGGCCCGGGTCAGGATGCCGGTCTGGCGCGACACGGACCTGAGCAGTGGGAACGACTGGCCGGGCGTGAACACGTTCAAGGGCAAGAATGTTCTCACCCTCGTCGTGGACTTGAGCGTCGACAAATATTTGAAGGGCGCCAACCTGAAGAAGGATGCGAAGGGGGAGACGCAGTACTTCGCGGCCGTTTCCGAATTGGCGGAGATCGATCTTTCGACACCTGGTTCTGGAGCGCTGCGTCGGATTGACCGGATGGGGAGGGTCGAAATCACCGTGTTCATGGTGCGTGACGACAAGGTCAGGGACCTCTGGAACGCGGAGGATACTTTTTCACTCAACCCCAACAACGTCGAGAAATACCGGGAGTTCTTGCGGAGAGGGCTGAAGCGGCTGGATGGGTTCGAGATGCTCGATGAGGGTTCGACGGCGAAGACCGTTCTTGATTGGCCCGTCCCCCACCCCTGGACCGAGCTCCTGATGGATGATTTTCTCATCGTCGATCTGGCTCAACCGACGAAACCCTCCAGCACGCAGGTCGGCTATCTTGGCATTGAAATCGCTCGTTTCACCGGAGCGGTCGGCGGAGGAGTGGGAGGCCGCCTCCCCAACGAAGACGTCATCGACAAGACCTTGACTGTATTCATCAACGGCCTCGCGCGTCCGACGCCCCGCCGAGGTGTCGGCGTTCCGGCTCCGGCCCGATTGACCGTGGATGAATTTCCCTTCGTGCCGCCACCGTTCGAATGAGGCAAGTTCGGCAAGGACACCAAGGCGGCGGTGTCGGCCTTCCAGCAGGGCGAGGGAGCCAGGAACGGGCCTCCTCGCCCCGATGGGGTACCGCCTCCGCCTGTTTCAGAGGGTGATGCGCGTCCCGTCGAACTTCCTGAGGGACCAGCCCGAGAAGGACTCGTTGAAGGTCATCATGTCCTCGCGCAACAGACGGATGGCCATCTCCTCGCCGAGCTTCATGGACTCGATGGCCTCGCTGCGGAAGTGCATGCCCGCGATGTTGCGGCCGGTGCTGCAGTTGAACGCGAGCTTGTCGAGCTCGCCCCCCACGGTAAGCGGCGGCCCGTCATAGGGGACCAGCGCAGTGCCGTCCTCGTTGGGCTGCACCGGGTTGGGGATGACGAAGTCCTCGTCGTAGAACGCCTTCAGGAGGGTGACGCAGACCCCGGCGTTGACCGAGTGGCCCGACCCGTAGGACGGATGTATCGGGCTGCCCTCGGGGAAGGCCATGGGCAGCAGGTACGAGCCGTAGCGCTCGTGGATCTTCTCCAGCACCGGGTTGTCGATGATGTCCGGGTGCAGCTCGTACGAGGCGAGGCCCTTGCGCAGGGCGTGGACGCGGCCGGCATACGCCTCCGGCCGGATGCGCCGGTGCATCACCCACTTGTGGTAGATGACGGCCTTCTGCGCCTTCTGGGGCGCCGAGCACAGCAGCGAGCCGATGTAGTTGCGGCCGAAGCTGACGTTGCCATCCTGGGTGCGCGAGGTGAGGTAGGGGTTGGCGCTGTCCGACGGGACCCTGAGGGAGTTGGTCATGATGAGCAACGCCGTGAGGTAGGACTGGAACGGGACGTCCACGTGGAAGAACTCGCCCAGGTCGCGGTTGCTCCTCAGGTAACGCCGCGTCGGGTCGAAGGTGATGGCGCCCATCGTGTTGCCACGCTGGATATGCAGCCAATGATCAGGGCGCGTCACGAAGTCATTGCCCACTCCGGCCACCGGCACCCTGTTGTGCTGCGTGAGGAGTTGCGCGCCGTACGGCACATCCATCAGCAGGAACTGCGAGAGGTACGGCCCATTGAGGTCCCCGAACCCCCCACGGAAGAGGGTGCGAGGAGTGACCCGGCCCCCCTCCCGGGGGCCCTTGAAGTCCGACAACTGGGAGAGCCGATCGCACGCTTCCTGGATGAGCGGGTCGGTGTCCCATCGGGTGTACGGGATGTCGCGGGTGAGCGCCATCCAGTAGAGCTCGGCGAGCTCGCTCGCCATCTCGGCGCTGTGGAAGGCGGGGGGCGGCGGCATGTACGTGGCGTGGCTGTCGGCCCCGTGCAGCTCGAACATGAAGGCGCCCTGCGGGTTGGACAGCTTGCGCGTGCCCCCCAGGGGGATGCGCTCGAAGTCATCCGGCACGCCCGTGCTCACCGCGTGCAGCAACGCCTGGTAGGCGCTCGGGTCCACGTGGCCCATGTCATCGTGCGGCAGGCCCTTGGTGAACATCGCGGCGTAGCCGGGGTGGCGCTCCTCGTCGCCATTGGTCTTGAGCTCCGGCAGCGGCTGGGAGAACTCCCAGCGCGCCACATCGATGCGCCGGTCGAGCGCGCGCTGCGCCCGCTTCTGCGCGAGGCTCGGGTCCACTCCCGCGGGCGGGCCGTCCTCCCCACAGCCCACGCCCGCGACGAGGCCGAACGCGGTCATGCCTCCCGTGGCTCCGAGGAACCCGCGCCGCGACAACCCGGGGGCGGGCTCGGTGGGGCGGGAGGGGGGACGAGCATCCGTCTCGGTTCCACGGACGGGAGGACGGGGGGGGGTCTTCTTCATGGCGGGCTCCGTTTTGCGAAATGGAGGAAGGCCTGTTTCTGCCCAAAATCAAGAAACTTTGTCAAATGTGGTGGCAAGGCCCCTCCCAAGCTGTTGAGGCAACGGAGGAGCCGAGAACCCACTGGCGGGACCAGCGCGAGCGTGCCGAGCAGCTGGTGCGCGCCGCGGGGGTCTGCCGCGAGCCTGTCCCGGGAGCGGCGGCCGGGGACGGAGGGGTGGAGCGGCTGTAGCGAGTGCGCCCCTGCCCCCGTCGCAGATGCTGACGCGGGTGCGCCGGCCCTGAGGGACGGAGAACGGCAGACCTACCGCTCTACGGGTACGACATGTCTTACATGAAAATCATGGCTTGATGTTTTAACCTGAATTTCTGATTGTGGTATTCGTTCAATCGGAAGTGGCTCGTTCGATGAGGAATCCACCCCATGAAGCGTGATTCTTGCCTTCCTTCGCTCTGTCTCTTGGCGTCGGGATTGATGCTGGCGGCTTGTGGAGGAGCCCCCGAGATGGCAGAGTTGGCTCCGGCCGAGGAGCCTCTGGGCACCCAGGAGGCCGCATTGGATTGCGCCGGAGCGAGCGCCACGGTCAGCCTCCAGGACTTCACCTCGTGGGGCGGCGTGGGGTCTGGCGGCGGAAGCTGGTCGGTGACCTACCCCGCCAACGCGGTGGTGTTGGAGTACTTCATTGATGGAGTCCTCAGCGGCGGCCCCGAGTCGCTGCAGGGCGACAGCAACCGCGCTGGCTACTGGAGCTTCAACAACACGGTGAGCTGTGGCTCGCACACCTTCATGGTGAAGGCCTATCCCGCCGTCTACAACAGCGCTACCCAGGCCTACGCAAAGTGCTCGGGCACTGGCACCGCGTCGCAGAGCAAATCCTTCTCCCAATCCTGCCCCACCGCCTCCCTCTATTGCTCGCGCACCTCGACGTGGAACATCAGTTGCAGCGGCAGTGGCGGCAGTGGCACCCTCGCTCCCTACTGGCGGCAGCAGATCCTGTACGAGGGCGGCACGAGCTACGCTGGCTATTGGTTCGAGGCGCCCTCCACCTACAACTTCTACTGCCAGGAGCCCAGCTACCAGGATCCGATCGATCAACTGACGATCTCGTTCAAGGTGCGTGACAGCAGCGGCATGGACTCCGCCGTCAAGTCGGCCTCCTATTCCTGTGCTCCCTGGTGAGGTGGGCTTGTCCCGGTCACGTGGACCGGGGGGGCTCCTCCAGCACGCGCGGCGTATAGCAGGCACCCACACACTTCGTCAGGGGCGGAGCGTGCGCTTCAGTGCTAGGCCATGCTGCCATGTCCGGCGACTTCCCCATTCCTCCCCCCGGCGGCTTGCCCACCCTGCACTTCCCCCCCGAACTCCCCATCTCGAGCCGGGTGGAGGACATCACCGCGGCCATCTCCGCCCATCAGGTGGTCATTGTCGCGGGGGCCACCGGCTCGGGGAAGACGACGCAGCTGCCGAAAGTCCTGCTCGCCATGGGGCGCGGCCGCCCGCGCCAGATTGGCGTCACCCAGCCCCGGCGTATCGCCGCGACGAGCGTGGCGGCGCGCGTGGCACGCGAG